>JAYVXI010000018.1:0-9054 GCA_043785305.1 Limnoglobus sp.
GGAAGTTCCTTCTTCCAGAGGGTTGTGTGATAACTCCCTATGGTGGAAGGACTTCCGCTTTATTACAAGCCCAACTCCTTAACTTGATGCCAATGGGGCTTTGGTTCGCATCACCCACACGAAAACCCAGAGTCAAAAAATCGGAGGCGATCCGACGTAAGTCGGAATTTGCGACGTGCGCAAAGTGACCGGAAAATGTCTCATCCGGTCGATTTTGTGTCGTGCTCGGTCGATTTTCGGTCGGTACTTCCAGCGAACGCCGAACGGAGAGTTCTCGACGCAACCCACTATTTTCGTGTGAGTTACGGCAAATCGCCCGAGACAGATCCGTGATTCGCGATCAAAAAGTCGCCGTTTCGGGTCGAAAAAATGTCAAAAACATGGTTTTTGAACTTCCGCAATGGAGACTTACGTCGATTAAGATGGCGAGAAATCGAACTTGCGACCATTTTCGCTTCGCGTTATCAGGCATTCAGGAGGTCACCCGATGAATATCCAACTCGCGACCCAGCAATTCGACGACTGGCTGCGATCGATCTGCACCGCGCACGAACCGGATATCGACGCGAAACATCGGGTGATGGCGAAGAAGGATCCGTTTCCGTTCTTTCGTGCGACGTATTACCGTTGGTTGCAACGCTGGCCCGAAGTCTGCGCACACCTTCAAAGTGCCCCCGATGTACTCGCGATTGGCGACTTGCACGTCGAGAATTTCGGCACCTGGCGCGATGCCGATGGCCGACTGGTTTGGGGCATTAACGACTTTGACGAAGCGAGTAATCACCCGTACACGATCGATTTAGTACGATTGGCTGCGAGCGCGTGGTTTGCCAAAGAGTCCGATGCGTTCGATGTGAAGTTTGCGAAATTGTGCCAGTGGATCGTCGCTGGGTATCGGCAAGGTTTGGAGTCACCGGAGCCGTTCGTGCTGGAGGAACGGCATTCGGAACTCCGAGCGATCGCGATGTCGAAAGTGCGAAATCCCGTCGATTTTTGGGCGAAAACCTCCGCCGTACTCACTCAACCCGCCACAGAACCACCCCCCGACGCAAAGGCGAAACTGATCGATTCGCTACCGAGCGAAGGGCTGTCGATCCAGTATCGCTTTCGCAGCCAGGTCGGAGCCGGTAGCTTGGGGAAACCGCGATTCGTGGCGATAGCCGTGTGGGCCGGCGGTTGGGTCGCCCGCGAGTGCAAAGCCAAAACACCACCGAGTGCGGCATGGGCGTTCGATAATCGCGATCTGGCCTCGCGTGTCGAAGAACTGAGCACCATCGCGATCCGATGTACCGACCCGTACTTTCAGGCCGAAGGCAACTGGATCGTCCGGCGGTTGTCGCCACAATGCTCCCGAATCGAACTCAACCAAATCGCCGATGCCGCGGGGATGCAAACGTTGTTTGCATCGATGGGAGCCGAAACGGCGAATATCCACCTCGGCAGTTCGGAAGTCAAAGAGGTGATCTTGGCAGACCTCAATGCCCGCCCCGCCGATTGGCTCGAAACATCCGCCAGAGACATGGCAAAAGCCATCCGCACCGACTGGTCCGAATGGCGATCGACGTACGAGGGTTGAGTTACTTTGTCGTAAGTTCGTAGCAGACGGCCTGTTTGCCGTTGCGCAAATAGAGCTTGCCATGAGCGTAGACGGGGTGGTTCCACGTCTTGCCTTCTAGGGCCGGGAACTTTGCGAGTTCGATGTACTCGTTCGGATTCGCTTCAACGAGAGCGATCTTCCCATCGACCGCTTGCACGAGTAACACGCCTTGTGCCGGGAAGAGGATGACCTGCCCGTGACCGTACTGCAAACCGGCGTTCCACTTTTGCTTGCCCGTGGCGACATCGATGCACGCCAACGCACCACCTTCGAAGCCGTAAGCGTGCCCTTCGTGGATGACCGCATCGTTGAAGTACGGCTTCAACCCGCCAGAAAACCACACTAACTCCGTGGACCACGTCTCGCCTGTTTTCAGCACTTTGACACGTCGCACGCCTTGCTCGCCGCCGACGGCATGGCCGTAGATCGCTTCGGAGTCGCCGACCATCAACGGCTGCATCACTCGGTTCATCTGCTTGATGTTCCATTCGTCGACCCACAGTCGTTTGCCATCCTTGGGTGAAAACGACTCGAGGCCGAAGTTGCTGACCATCAGCACTTGATTCACACCGTGAATCGTCGCGCGGTGTCCGGAACTATACCCGTGCGACGCATCGCCGGATGCCCAAAGGAATCGGCCATCGGTTGTCGAGTAACCTGCGGTGCCTTTGCCGTTCGGCCCGCCTACGTACACAATCGCGACGCCATCGACGATCAGCGGCGAACTCGAATAGCCCCATTCGGGTCGACGACCGCCAGTGTCGGTGGTGATGTTCGTCAGCCAGTTTCGCTTGCTCGTGGCGACATCGAGGCAAACGAGGTTACCCGTTGCTCCGAGCGCGTAGAGTTTGTTTCCATCGATTGTGGGCGTCGAACGCGGCCCCGCTCCGGCGATTTGCTCGAAGAAGCGCCCTTTCATTTCGTGCGACCAGACTTCCGTGCCGTTCGTTGCGTCGTAACATGCCGTGACTTCGTTTTCGCCGCGCTGTTCGAGCGTGAACAACCGATCCCCGACAACGGCGAACGATCCCCAACCGGGGCCGATACGCTGCTTCCAGAGTAACTTCGGAGGATGCGTTGCCCAGTTGGTATCGAACGTCGCGCCATCGATGCGGTTGTCGCGTTTCGGCCCGCGAAACTCCGCCCAATCGCCCGGTTTTACAATCGCGGTTTCCACTGACACCGCGTGGACACTCGTCTTCCGCGTCGCCAGTTCTGCGATGAATTGCTCTTCCGATGTGGGGTTCCAACGCCAACTGAGTTCCGGTTGCAGTTCCGCACTCGTTTGATCGATCCGTACGATCGAAAAGAATGACCATCCGAGGACAATTGTTGCGATGACGCCGACACGCCGCATGTGCCATTGGAAGGGGATGCTGACAAGCAACCAAACGATCCACAAGAACCCGATGAACGGGAAACCGATCGCGAACACGAATTTGGGGTCGCCCCGGTAGAGCGTGGCAGCGAGCACGAACGAGGGGAGCAAAAACAGAACGAACGGCAACCAGCGATACTTGCCTTGACCCTTCAACCCGCGTAGCCACCATGCCACGACGCCGAGGGAGCAAATAACCGGTCCGCCGAGCATTCCGAAGAAGTGTGCCGATGTGCGTGTGAACAGCGCAGGCAGGACGAACACGCACACGGGAGCAATCGCGAGCATCACCACAATCGGCCACAAGCGAGGGCGGAACGAATCGACCGAAATCATGCGTTGACTCCCGATTATTTACGTCTTGGAATCCAGAACGATCTCGGGTTGCTCTTTCCAACCCGCAGGTGGCACGTTGCCATTTTTGTTCATGAATTCGAGTAATATCTGCGCGATCAGTTCATTCGAGAAGAACGACTCGAACCGGTTGCGCGCCGCCGTCCATTCGCCCGCGAGGAACCATCCGACCGATTCGTCCCAACTCTTACGCTGCGGTTCCTTCATGTTTCCCTGCACCGTATCCGCAGCGGATGGCATGAGTTCGCTCATGACTAAACCGGCCTTCATCCCGGCGGGCACGAACTTCGCAAGTCGGCGCGTTCGCACCCGAGGGTTCGGACGCGCGTTGAAGTGCTCGGCGACGGCTTCATCGACGAGGATTCGCACGCCGAACTTCTTGGTCAGCGATTCTAATCGCGACGATAGATTCACGACGGGGCCGAACACGTCGACTTTCGCTAAGTCGAACGCGCCGAGACGCCCCGCGATTGCTTTTCCGTGCGCGATGCCGATGCCACAACTGAGTTCGTTCCACCAACCGCCTTTGTCGAATCGGCTACGGATACGGAGGGCTGCCTTCGCCGCACGTTCGATTTGGTCCGGTTGTGCGTCCGGCCATCCCCAGAACGCCATTACTGCATCGCCCTGGAAACCGGCCACGACGCCATCTTCCTGGGTGATAATGCTGCTCATGTCGTCGAGCGCTGCCGAGAGATCGTGCCAGGTGTTTTCGAGCTGCGCTTCGCCATCGGCGGCAAAGATGCACGAACCGCGCAAATCGCAGAACAGCACCGTCACGCTCGTTAGGCGGGGCTTCAAAATCTCGTCGAGTTGTTCGGGCGTCGATTCGTTCCACAACCGCCGCGGAATGAACTGTTGGTACAGAGTCAGGCGGCTCTGTAACTGGTGAGCGCGCCGCGTCGATTCGATCAAGCTCGCAACGAGTTCGATGACTTTCTGATAGTCGGTCAGTTCCTTATCGCGAACCTGCCCGTTGATGATGAGCGGTTCTTTCGGGGATCGCCCATCGACGTACAAACCCCACCCGGAACCGTCTTTGAACGGCGTGCAAATCGCCCACGGCGTACCTGGTAGTTGTCTATCCATCCGCATCGTCACGTTCTCGGTTCGTTCGCCGAAGACGTGCAGAATGCTCTTGCCTTCCTGGCGGATCGCACGGTAGGCCAATCGTCGCGATGCGGCAAATTGTTCGGAGCGACCCGATAGCCGTTGCTGGTGATCGCGAACGACCACCCGTTTGTCCATATCCGTCGATTCGGGAGGAATCTCCACGACTGCAAAAGCGTCGGCGTAGGGAAGGGCGTCGAGGCCGACTTTAATCATGTTGCGGAACAGCATGTCTTCGTCGTTTGCCAACCGAAGCACGTCGGGCACCTGTTCGAGTGCCCGCAAAAACGTGGCCGAGGTCTCGAATGGGACTTGCCGTAACTGCGCCCGGCTCGCGGCCGTTTCCGCAGTGATCGTCGCATCGAAGCGGTCTTCGATCATGCCGCCCGTATCGCTGTGCAGCACGAAAACGGTGTTGCCGATGACGAACGATTCGCCCGTGGGAATGTTGAAGTTCGGCTCGGGGCGGGACTGATAGAAAATGCGATTCGTCGGCCGGGGATCGTTGCGTTCCTCGACGTTCAGCGTGTTGCCGTCCCATTTGACCGTGGCGTGATACGAGGAAATCAACCCGTCGTTGATCCACCAATCCGACGGACCGAAGATGCGACCGAGCTTGATCGCCTGGTTCACGGGAAGGAGTTTCCGCCACCCGCTCCGCGTATTCAGTTCTTTGTTTTCGTAAAGCGCTTCGAGTTCAGCCATGTTACCCGAACCCCTGTCGGCGAGCCGTGCGATACCTCACTCTTTTAACATAGGATTTGACCGCCTTGAATCGAGATTTTTCCCGGCTCCCCAACGACAATCGCCGATGGTTTTGGCCATCAGCGTGAATGTATCCTGAGTTCTCACAACGGGTTCAATACTTTAGGCCCAACTGGAAGAACAACCCTTCGAGCGACAGATCCGATTGGCGCGTCGTCACTTTCCCGATGGCGAAGTCGTTGGTGAATCGCGGCTGATCGATCAATCCGAACCAGTTCGTGATTTCGTAGCCGACGCGGATGCTCACATTTTTGTGCTGCCAACCGCCGCCAATGCCCATGCCCATCACGGGGATTACACGGCGGGTTCGATAGTCGAGCGACGCATAGTGGGTGATGCCGCCGTTGTTCGTTTCCGTGATCGGATTGACGAGCTTTCCCGTCAGTAGCGCACCCGAGCCGCGAGCATATAACTGGAACCCGCGAAACACGGAGAGCGTCGCTTCGCCACCGAGCAAGGGGCCGAATCCGTCAAAGTTTGAACTCGTCATGACGCGGGCCAGATTGGCATCGTAACGATCGTATTGTACGTCGAAATCTTGGCGGATATTCGCGAAGCGAATGCCCCCGAAAGCCCGCACGTTGAGCCGTTCGTCGATGTGGAACCGTCGGCCGATTTCGAGATCGAACACGTTGTATTCCAAACTCGATTGTGCGACTGCGGAACCGACTTCGTCGGTCAGCCCCGGTCGGGTCAGCGTCGGATAGATCAGCCCACCTGTCGGCGCGTTGATCGTGCGATCTGCACTGCTTCGCAGGAAGGTGTAAGCCATCGACACGCCCCACGGCGAGTCTTTGAAACGATACCCGATCGACGCCCGCACGCCGCTACGCAACTCGTAATTCAGGCTTTCGAGCTTACCGCCAGGGATAAAATCGTTCGCAGGGTCGGCAATGCCGAAGTCGAACGCCCCGCGTCGCGGTCGCAAAAGCAGGTACTCGACCGCACCGAATAACCCTTGGTCTTCGTGGTCTTCTTCGTGCGCCTCCGATTGCTTGCCGGACGCTTCGCCGTGCTTTTCCATCGAATGGGGTTCGGCAAATAGCAATGGCGTGAGATCTTTGATCTCCGCATCTTTCGTCGACGATGTCACGTCGGGCAGCTTAAATGCTGGCGTTTCCGCCGCGGCAACGCTACTGAGTGCGAACAAAACCGCAATCGCGAACGCATGTCGAATAGCCGACGACATCGGTAACCCCCCTGGCCGAGTGCCGTAGGCGCACCTGTTTTGGCCGCCTGATAACGCGATGGGGAAAACGGTACAAGCTCGGTTTCTTTAGTCCTCGAAAGTTGGTTTTACACGATCCCAATCGACGTAAGTCACAATTGCGGACGCTCAAAAACCGTGTTTTTTGTGTTTTTTCGATCCGAAACGGCGCTTTTTGATCGCGAATTACGGATTTGTTACGGGCGATTTTGCCGTATCTCGAACTCTTATCGTGAGTTCCGTCGAGAACTCTCCATTCGGCGCTCGCTGGAAGTACCGACCGAAAATCGACCGAGCACGACACAAAATCGACCGAGCACGACACAAAATCGACCGAGCACGACACAAAATCGACCGAGCACGACACAAAATCGACCGAGCACGACATAAAATCGACCGGACGAGACATTTTCCGGTCACTTTGCGCACGTCGCGAATTCCGACTTACGTCGAATCGCCTCCGATTTTTTGACTGTAGGTTTTCGTGTGGGTGATGCGGAATTCGGAAACGTTGCGTGGCGCAACGATTCGCCTGTGCGTTGCGATTGCCGTGCGGAAGTGACCGGGTGTTACACCGTTGCGTCAGGTCGTGATGCCTGCCGACTTCAAGAACGGTCGCAGGTCGTTTCCGGTGAACGAGACGACGACGGTCCAGCCGCCGGGCAGGTCGCGGTAAATGCGGGTCGTGGCGTTGCTTGCGGACACCGAGTTCAATGCGTTCGCCGTGCGGAACTGGCCGGGTGCGAGGAAGTACACCCAGGCGGTTTGCCGTGCGTTCGGCGAATCGAGTTGCAACGCACTCACGGATACGCCTTGTAGATCGCGCTTGCCGGCAAATCGCACGAAACGAAGGTCGAAGTCTTCGGGCAGTTTGTCCATCAGCCGTTCGGCTGTCAGCCAATCGAGTGCGTTGCGTTCCGGCGATTCCAACGCAGATTCGGTTTGGTACGTCAAACTTTCGGTATCGAGTGTCGGGCGATTCACGGCCTGGTACGCGGACCAACTGAGGATGCCGAACGTCGCTATCGCGGCGGTAGCCGTTGCTCTTGCCAGCCATTTCGCTCGCCAGAGTGCCGACAGTTTCGCCGTCACTTGTGCGTGCAGTTGCGTTTTGAGTTGGCTCGGGATCGGGACGTCGACGATCATCTTCGCGATGGCCGACTGTGCGCTCGCCTGTTTGGCCAACGATGCGGAACAGGTGGGGCAGGTTTTCAGGTGAGTTTCGATCGACGAAAGATCATCCTGCGCCAAGTCGGACGTGCGGCCGGGGCGGTAGAACAAAAGCAATAATCGGGCGGTTTGGCAGTCCATCGGTCACTCTCCGCGTAACGATTTCGCGGTGGGAATCAGTTTCACCCGGAGGTACGTTTTGGCTCGTGCGAGGCGAGACATCACGGTACCAATCGGCAGGTCCAGTTGCTCCGCAATATCACGGTAACTGAAATCTTCAAAGTAGAACAAGATCAGCGGCGTTCGGAACGTTTCATCGAGTGCATTCAGCGCCTCTTGCAGTTTCGCTGGCTCGACGTCCAAGCCTTCGGGCGGCTCGTTGTCGGGGATCTCCGCCACCGAATCGAGTGGCACGATCTTGTGCTTGCGTTCGTCGCGAATCCGGTGCAAGTAGGCATTCCGCAAAATCCGGAACAACCAGGGCTTCGCACGATCCGGTTCGCGAAGCTGGGACAGCCGGGAGATCGCCTTGCCGAACGTCTCTTGCGTCAGGTCGTCCGCATCGGCGGCGGAGCCGCTAAGACGGTAGGCATAACGGTAGAGTGCTTCGTAATGGGCATCGACCAACTCTCGGATGTCCAGACCGGCCCCAACCATATCGGAGACCCCTTGCAACAACAGGAACCCAAACCGAAGCGTTTATTCCCATCGATTTACGAACTCGACGCACGCCGACAGAATTTCGCGTGCTACTCGGAATACGCTACAAATATCGGGGAATTTTACCGGGAATAAAACTGCGAACCGCGTGTCTTACCTGTGAAATCGACTTCGTAACGATTTCGGCAGTTGCCAAATGTCCGTAGCTTGTGTAAACATTCACAAGCAAACGGCGAACTTCGACTCAAGTTACCACTTGTGTCGAACGACTGTCGATTCGCTGTACGATGTTGGTATATGTGTTGGGTCGAACGAGTTTTGCATCCATAGTTGGCATGTAAGCGTTCGATCTCAACTGTTTTCACACCTGTTTCAGGAGAGTTTCAGATGAAGAAGATCCTCGCAATTGCACTCGTCGCTTTCGTCGCCGCAACTGTTGTCGGTTGCACCGCCGCATCGAGCACGACCGCAGTCACACCAAAAAGCACCAAGTAAATTGGCGTGAGCCAGTGAACGAATAGCCGACCGGTTCGCCGGTCGGCTATTTTTGTTGAGGAGTCGATTCATGCGAAACGTGATGCTACTGATCGTCTGTTGTGCGTTCCTCGCCGGTTGCACGACCCGTGCCGACAAAGGCAAAAACAACGACAACGACAAACCGCGTTCGAGTGCGCGATAGCGTGTTTGCCGCGCTTTCCCGTTAGCCCGACGCGCTAGTTTTGAAGTTGCGCTGTTTAGCCGCGCCGCGTAGGCTTTGCGTAGCGAAGCGCGGGGCGGAAACTCTCGAAACCAACGTGAATCAACCGCAATTAC
>JAYVXI010000019.1:0-9034 GCA_043785305.1 Limnoglobus sp.
CTCAATCGTATATTCTTTGAGATCTTTGAATGGAATCTTCGTTTTCGCGGCGGCCGACTCGAGTTCGTTGCCGCGCGCCACCAACCCCGCCGCCTTCTCGTAATCGTAGTCAAGTGATAATGCAACCATGACGCACCTCGCCGAACGGGAAATTCACGCGACACCTACAGATACATTCCAGTGAACAAATGTCAATTAAATCCGAAAAAGGAATGCCCACGGGTACGACGAAACGACTAACTGCGATTCAATAGGGTATTCCTTGCTTGCGCGCTTGCGCGTCGGGCTAACAAGATCGGATTGTTAGCAAGCGAGGGATACCCACAAAACGCAACACGTTATCGTGTCAGCCCCGAATTCACCACGAATCACACGAAATACACGAATAAGGAAAAACGCGAACTTAGAAATCGTTCACGGCGTTGCCCTTCGGGGTCGGTGGAAATTTGCTCAGTTCCCTGGGTGCGCGGAAGCCGCGACCCAGGGTCCAATCGCTGAAATCCCGTTGGGATTAAAGAAGCCAAACCAGGATGACCCGAAAACACTGTCAACCTTAACTTCACGTCACCTGGGAGTTCACCCATCACTCAGTGATAACGCAAAACTTTATATCCCCGCACTGGCCTCACAGAGGCCAGCGACAATCAAACTGTGATTGGTAGTGGCACGTTGCACTTCGTGGCATCGTCTACGAGCAATTTCCACGTGCCGTCAGGGATGCTGATGCCCGTTTGTTCGCGTTGGCGTTTCGTATCGCGTTCGGGGTCGCCGGGCAATGTGATCCGTTCGACACCCACTGCCGTAGGGCAAGAGCGTACGAAATCGGTGAGGCCGGTCGTTTGTTTCACAAAATGCTCCGCGCCGCCGAACTGTTTCGGGTCGAAGACGACGAACAGCAGCGTGTTGCCGATGCCCGCGAGTGGAGCATCCGGATGACTACACGACCCGCCCGATAGCCCGCCCGTAAACAGATCGAGTAACAGCCCCAGGCCGAAGCCTTTATAGGTTTGGTTCCCGCCGAACGGCAGTATCGTTCCACGTGGATCTTCGTACAGAACGGCAGGGTTGGTCGTCGGTTGGCCGTTACTATCGAGCAACCAACCTTCGGGCGTGGCTTCTTTCTTTTGATAATGCACGCGGACTTTCCCCTCGGCTGCGACACTCGTACCAAAATCGAGAACGACGGGATTGGTAGCCGTCGGCACGCCGAGGCAAATTGGGTTCGTGCTGATGCGCCCTTCCGTGCCGCCGGGTGGTGCGACGCGCCGCCCTGCCCCGTGCGAGTTCACCGAAGCGAGGAACGCCATACCGCGTTCGGCCGCCGTCTCTGCGTATTCGCCCAACCGCCCGACGTGACCGCAATTCCGCAGCGTACCCGATGCAATGCCGAGGACTTCCGCCTTCGGCAGCAGTTTCGCCAATAATCGATGCGCCTGCACTTGGCCCAGCCCCCAACCCGCGTCGGCAGACACCACCGCAGGCGTTTCGTGCAGAATCTGGAGCGATACGTTCGCGTGATATTTGCCTTCGCGCAGGAATTGCAGATACTGCGGCACGCGCATGACGCCGTGCGAATCGTGCCCGCGCAGGTTCGCCCCAACGAGGTGCTTCGCCACCACAATCGCATCCGCTTCAGGCACTCCGGAAGCGACGAATAATCGAATCGCCAGTTCTGTCAGAGGTTCCGATTTGATGAACGGCATGGCCTACTCCTGTGAATTCGTGCGTGTTTCGGTTCTGGAAACGTACAATTCCCCCTTGCGAACGGCACCGCGATTCCAAGCAAGGGGCAGCACCGATGGCGTTTACCGTGACCACGCGAGAAACCGAGGCGGGGGGCATTCCCGGTATCGTCTACACGCTCGCCGACGAAACGGGTAAAATGCCCGTGAGTGCCGAGGTTTGGCCGGCGCACGGTTTCAACTGCTTGCGTTGGCAGACGGCGAAGGCCGACGGAAAGTGGGACGACCTGCTTTATGTCGCACCCGATTGGGACGCGAACCCCGTGCCGACGCGGAGCGGCCACCCCGTACTGTTCCCGTTCCCGAATCGGTTGAAGCACGGGCAGTTTACCTTTGAAGAAAAAACCTACCAACTGCCTCTGAACGAATCGACGGGAACGCACGCCATCCACGGCTTCACGCCGCGTTGCCCTTGGCGCGTGATCGATTCCGGTGCCGATGCCACGTCCGCGTTCGTCACGGGCGAATTTCAAATCTCGAAAGATGTCCCGAAGGCGCTCACGTATTGGCCCGCCGATGCGAAACTGCAACTCACGTATCGACTGACTGCCACGGCGCTGCGAGTCGAGACGACCGTGAGTGCCGCCGATGAGAAAGCGATGCCGTTCGGCATCGGCTTCCATCCGTACTTCAAAGCACCGGGCGGTTCAGCGGACATCGCGACATGGAACCTTGCGGCGGCGGTGACGGAGATTTGGGAGTCCGAAGGCAACATGCCAACCGGCTGGCGGTCGGGGTTGGGCGATCTCGATTTCCGCCGCGGCAAGCCGGTGGGTAACGTCGTTCTCGACACGCTGTTCACGAGCATGAACGTGAAGCGTAAGCCGGGGGAACTCGGCGAAGTCGCGTCGCTCTGGGAGCCGAAAAGTGGCCGACGATTATCGGTTCACGTCGATTCGGCGTATCGCGAACTGTTGCTGTTTACACCGACACACCGCAAAGCCGTCGCGATCGAGGCGTACACGTGCGCGACCGATGCACCGAACCTGGAGGCGAACAACCACGCGGCAGGCTGGCGCGTGTTGGCACCGAAACAAACTTTTTCATCGGTCGTAGAATATCGCCTGGGCGCGATTTCTAGCCACTAAACGTGCGAGTTTACCGAAATCCCGCGACCGACACGTCTCGTATTGTCGGTAAACCCGGCGCTGAAGTTTGAAGTGATGCGCCCGACAGATTTGTTTCTAACTCGATTCCGCTCTACTGTTTCATGTCGTTCGCGAACTGCGTACGAAATGGCGACTCGAAGAGTACGACGGAATGGCTTGGCCCGAGATCAGCAAGCGACTACGCTCGTCCGACACCATCCGGCACGCACCAACGCGCACCACGGTCATCGGACAATGTGCCATGGGGCGATACGAGATTCTGAAACTGATCGGCGAAGGCAGTAACGGCGAAGTGTATTTGGCCCGCGTCGTGAAAGATCCCACTCGTTACGTCGTCGTCAAACGTGTCAAGGAAAACATCCGCCAGAACCCGAAATTCCAGCAGTTTTTCGACTCCGAAGTCCAGTCGATGGCCCGCTTCCGCCATCCGTATGTGGTGCAACTCATCGATGCCTCGATCGACGATCCGATCGGCCCGTGCCTAATCCTCGAATACATTCACGGCGTCACACTCGAAGCGATTCTCGTTCGCCATCGTCGCTGGTTCCCGGAGCGGATCGGGCGAATCTTCGGCCAGTTGTGTCATGCGTTGCAGGCCGCACACGATGCGGGGATTATGCACCGCGACTTGAAGCCCGCGAACCTGATGATTACGGATTTCAACACGCCGAACGAATCGCTGAAAGTGATGGACTTCGGCTTCGCGGGATTCACCGAACGGCCGCACATCCAGATCGCGGAACTCACCGGCTGCGGGCCGATCTTCGCGTGCGGAACGCCTGCGTACGTCAGCCCGGAAATGATCCGTGCGGACTCCGTAGATCGCCGCGCGGACCTCTATTCCGTCGGCGTGATCCTTTACGAAATGATCGCGGGTCGGTTACCGTTCAACCACGATACCGTGCAAGAAATTCTCTCGGCACACGTTCGCCAAACGCCACCGACACTGCGTAGCTTAGGCATACACGATGTCAATCCGGTAGCGGAAGCCGTGCTCCAAATCGCGATGTCAAAATATCCGAACGAGCGCCATCAGTCAGCCCGCGAACTCGCGCTGCATTTCGGCCAGGCGATCGGCACCGAGATCTGGGAATCGACCGCACCGCCGGGTTACGTAGCGAATTCGGACACTGCAACGAATCTCGTAAGTACGCTTTTGCACGCGCAGGCATTACCGAGCGTGCCCATCAGCCAAAAGGAACCGATTAACGACCGTTTTACGTTCTTCGATAAGTTTGAAGCGACGATGCCCGAGCGGCTGGCCGCCGCGAAACTCCGCGGTTTCGTCGAAGCGGTGTGCGGTTGCGTCGTGACCAGCGAGCCGGGGTTAATCCACTTACGCGTCGACTTGCCGAGCGGCTGGCAGGAACCCAAAACCCGCAGCGGCGTCATCGGTTGGATTCAGTCGATCCGCAAATTCGTACCCGAACCGGGCCGCGAACCGATCGATGTGAAGCTCGAAATGCAGAAGATCGACGCCAACCGCGTCGCCGTGTTAGTGACGCTGCAACCGATGGCCGAGTACCCACCCGGGAACCACGCCACGTGGCGCGAACGTTGCGAAGAGATCTACAACGTGCTGCGAATGTACCTCATGGCGGCGTAAGGTTTTCGACACTTTCTTGACACTTTCTCGACATGCCCGTAGTCTTGCCGCATCGGAGACTCCCGCATGTTCGACCCCAAATACCGCATCACCGGCAAAATTGCCAAAGCCTTGATGAGCATCGAGGCCGACAGGCAAATCGTTGCGACGCTACCGCTCACCGCACCGATGCTCACGAAGCATACTTACTTTGTGCCGGTTGGGTGCGCGACGAAGCTACCGACTTGCCGAACGGTACGAAGGTTTGATTGCCCGGTGAATGATGTCAAATCGCGATATCTGTGCCGGGTTTCTTGCATTTTTCCGGCTGCCGATAGACTGTACCGTTATGAGTGACACCGAGAAAGCTGCCGTCTTGCCGACCGTTCGATTGAAGATCGAACGCAAATCGTCGCACCCGTGGATCTTCCAAAAGATGGTCGAACGGCCATCGGGGAAAGTCCAAAATGGGGGCCTCGTCAACATCGAAGATCGCTCCGGCCAGTGGGTCGGTCGTGGGATTTATAACGGCCATTCGCGGATAACGCTTCGCGTTCTCACCTCGGATCGCAGCGAAGCCATCGATGCCGCGTTCTTCGCAAGAAAGATCGGTAACGCCGTTGCGCTACGACGCGACATCCTGAAAATCGACGAAGTCTCAAACGCCTATCGCCTGGTGCATTCGGAAGCCGACGGCCTGAGCGGCCTCGTGGTCGATCGCTTCGGCTCGACGATTGTGATGGAATTTTTCTCGGCAGGAATGTATCGCTGCCGGGAACTGATTCAGGATGCGCTCGCGAACCTTTACCCCGGCTCGAAGTTTTACTGGTTCGCCGAGGATCACGTTGGCAAGCAAGAATCGTTCGATTGTCGTTCGCCCGAACCGCCGATGCCGGATCTTATTACCGAGCACGGCTTGATGTTCCGCGTCGCGCCGGGGAGCAAGCACAAGACGGGCTTCTTCCTCGATCAGCGCGAGAACCGGAAGATCCTCGCTGGCCTCGTTGCGGGGAAGCGCGTTCTCGATATCTGCTGCAATACGGGCGGATTTGGCGTGTATGCGAAAGCGATGGGCAACGCCGCCGAGGTCGTCGGCCTCGATCTCGATGAGAAAGTCATCGAGATGGCGAAGCAAAACGCGAAGCTCAATCACGCCTCCATGAAGTTCATCCAAGCCGACTTGTTCCCGTGGTTGCGCGATGCGATCCCGAACAAGGAACGATTCGATGCGGTGATCCTCGACCCCGCGAAACTGACCCGCGATCGCGACGACATCGATTCCGCATTGCGGAAGTACCTCGACATGAACCGCCTGGCGATGCAGGTAATTAATCCCGGCGGCGTTCTGCTCACGTGTTCGTGTACCGGCCTCGTTAGCGAGCCGGACTTCATCGAGATGTTGCGCCGCGCCGCATGGCAGGCGTCGCGCAAATTGCTGATCTTCAAGATCACCGGGGCGGCGAGCGATCACCCGTTTCTGGTCGATGTCCAGGAGGGGCGTTACCTCAAGGCGGTGTTTTGCCGGGTGGAGTAATCGCGGTGTCAGCGGGCAACGGAAACCCGTACGGGCAGTGGCGGCAACCGCTTTCGCAGCACTGCCCACGTCGCAAGTGATATGCGGCCGTGAAGACCCAATTGCCGTTCTCGATGTAGTAATCGCGGCCGAGAACGAGCGGTAGTGGCACGTTACCAAACGAAGCCATCGGTTCATCTTTTGTGGCGGTCATATCATGATTTTACGCGGGCACCCACCGCGCGAACCCTACTGAGATACACGATGCCCGAAGTTGCTGACCGTCGCTCATCCGGTCTGCTCTTGCACCCCACCAGCCTACCGGGGCCGTTCGGCGTCGGCGATCTCGGCCCGTCGGCGTTCCATTGGGTCGATTGCCTCGCTTCAATGCGCCAATCGGTTTGGCAGATTCTACCACTCGGCCCGACGGGATTCGGCGATTCGCCTTACCAATCGTTTTCGGCATTCGCAGGTAACATCAACCTGCTCAGCCCGGAATTTCTCGAACGCGATGGCCTCGTTTCGCCATCGCTATGGGCCGGGCAGTCGTTCGCAAATGATGCCTACGATTCCGCACGGGTCGTGCCGTTCAAGAACGTATTGCTCGCAGCGGCGGCCGATCGCTTTCGCACGGGGCAAGCCAAACATCTCAGCGGCGACTACGACGACTTTTGTTCGCGCGAATCGCGTTGGCTCGACGATTACGCGATGTTCATGGCGATCCGCGAAACCCGCAACGGCGATGCGCTGACAGCGTGGCCGAGCGAACTGATGCGCCGCGAACGCAGCACGGTCGATGCACTCCACGAAAAGCTGCGTACGCAGATCGAACGACACAAAGTCGGCCAGTTTTTGTTCGACCGACAATGGTCGGCGCTGAAGGCGTACGCCACCGAAAAGAAGATCGAGATCGTCGGCGATATCCCGATCTTCGTGGCACTCGATTCGTCCGATGTCTGGGCGTGGCGGGATCAATTCCTCGTCGACGATCACTGCCAGCCGAGCGTCGTGGCGGGCGTTCCCCCGGACTACTTTGCCGAGGACGGGCAGCACTGGGGCAACCCGATTTACGACTGGGACGCCATGCAGCATACGGGCTATTCGTGGTGGACGGCCCGCGTCAAACATGCCTTGAAATCCGTCGATCTCATTCGCCTCGATCACTTCCGTGGCTTCGCGCAAGCGTGGCATATCCCGGCCGCAGAGTTGACCGCACGCAACGGCAAATGGGTCGATGGCCCCGGGCGGCACCTCTTCGATGCACTCCGCGAACACCTCGGGCGGCTGCCGTTCATCGCCGAAGATCTCGGCGTCATCACGCCCGATGTCGATGCCCTCCGCATCGCGTTCGATTTACCCGGAATGCGCGTGTTGCAGTTCGCAATCGGCGCGGTTACGAATCCCTACTTGCCTCACAATTACGAACCGCACACCATCGTTTATACCGGTACGCACGACAACGACACAACCAACGGTTGGTGGTCTACGCTCTCAGAGCACGATCGAAAGTTCTTCACCGATTACATCGGGAAAGACATCGTCGAACCGTCGTGGGAAATGATTCGCCTCGCCTGGTCGTCGGTCGCCCGCCTCGCGATTGCCCCGCTCCAAGACATGCTCGGCGTCGGCAGCGAAGCCCGCATGAACGTCCCCGGCAAAGCCGATGGCAACTGGAAATGGCGCTTCGAGTGGTCGCAATTCCCAGAGGGCGTAACCGAACGCCTCGCCGAAATGACCGCACGTTACGGACGATGAAAGCCGATGACGGTACGCTACTTCCCGTACTCGTCTTTCCACTCTTCGTACCACGCCATCTGAATCGCTTCGAGGCGTTTTTCGTTGGAATCCGATGCTTTTCCGACGAAGTCTTCGAGGTCGAGCACCCACTTGTGCATATCGGTGAACCGCACGCTGAGCGGGTCCAGCGTGTCGTATTTCTCGAACAGCATCTCGCCGATCTCGCGAGCATTTTCCCAAGTCAGGCTCATCGCATAAGTTCCTTAAAATGTAACCGTCGCAAAGATTCGTCTCACGACTTCTACGACAAAAAAAGACCCCGCCGCGTGGTTGGCCACGCGGCGGGGTCGATGAGAATACCGAATCGGTCTAAGGGTTATTAGCCACTTGGCCGTCGTTGCGGCAACCGAGCAGTTGGTACGTTCGGTGATCGATCGTCTGCGAGAGGAACGTCACGGTGCCGTCGGCACGCAGGAAGTTCGCACCGCCCGTGTGGCGCGATTTGAAGCCCATCGAGACGTTCCAAGCACGCGGTGCGTAACGAACCGGGTCGTTGCAGTTCGTTCCGTCCGAACGCTGATTGATCGGCACAATCGTCGTACTGTGTGCGGTGCCACCGCCGTTGAAGTCCCACCATGCATTCCCCTGAAGGTGGTCGAACATCGACGGAAGGTTTTCACCGACGGCGAGCGTGTTCGACAAACCATCGGTAATTTGCGCAAAATTGATGCGAGTGCCTGCCCGAGTGAACAGACCGCGCATACCGTTGCCGTCGAATCCAGTCATGCCGCCACTGTCGCGGTAGCCCATTGTGAGCTCTGTGATTCCAGGATATGGGTTGGTGTTCGGTCGACACCAAGGCGCATTAGGTTGCGCACAAGAGCCATCGCCGTCCGTGCATTGTGGGCCCATACTGCCCACGTAGTTCGTCGTCGTGGCTGCTGGGTCGTAGTCGTCGCTCGGGCAACGACCGTACGGCAGGCGGGGACGAGTGACCAATGCCGAGATACCCACGCCCACTGAGTTTGGAACGGAGTTGCGTTGATTGATTTGCTGAGCGAGTGGACCCTGCTCCATTTGCGGCAGGGTGTGGACGAGCCAGCTACCTTGATTGGAACCCCAGTCGTAGTTAGCCGCCCAGTTCGTCTCAATAATCCGATCGGAGGTCGCATTGTACGGGGTGGCCGCTTCGTAACCGAACAAGCCACCGGGGGGCAAGCGACCGTAGGTGTCGTGATACGCATGGAGTGCGATCCCGAACTGCTTGAGGTTGTTCTGGCACTTCGCGCGGGCGGCCGCTTCGCGTACCTTTTGGACGGCGGGCAATAACAGCCCGATGAGGATTGCG
>JAYVXI010000020.1:0-2747 GCA_043785305.1 Limnoglobus sp.
AGTTCCTGAAAACGGGAAAGTGAAGCTCGAAAACCTGAGCTGGGAAGGCGAAAAACTCGCCGTTTGGATCGGCGAGAAGAAGTCCGTTCGCACGGTATGGAAATCACGGCACGCCAGAATCGACGTAAGTCACAATTGTGGAGGCTCAAAAATCATGTTTTTTCGTGTTTTTCGGTCTCAAAATGCCACTTTTCGATCGCAAACCACTGATCTGTTTCGGGTGTTTTGCCGTATCATCGACCCGAATAGCGGGTTACGTCGAGGACAATCGATGCGAGACTCGCCGCAAGTACCGAGCGAAAATCGACCGGACGCGACATTCTCACGACACTTGGAGACACGTTCGCGCACGTCGCAAAAGTCGACTTACGTCGGATCGTCTCCGATTTTTTGACTATCGCGGATTCGTGTGGGTGCGCACAAAATATCACAGCCGATCCAGCGAACTCGCCGAAAGCCGCCGATTCACTGCGAGGTGAGACAAGTACAGTTGCACCGCCTGTTCTCGCAAGTTTTTCGGGTGGACCCATTTCCCGGCGAGATCCCGGTGATACCGCAGATAGTCTTCCACCCAACGCAAGTCGCACGTTTCGGTGGCCATTGCGAAGTTCATGGTGCGACAGGCGATGACGAGTGGATCGAGGAGTTTCATGCCGAACATCCCATTGGGATCAATCCACTGTACAGACGAACCGTAATTCCGCAAGTGCTGAAATTGGAGAACATTTCGTTTGACTTGCCGAATCGGGACGGGTAATATCCGAACAGAAAAACGATTTATCCCAATGCATGTGTTGGGATAAACATCTGTTCGGCGGCAGATGTTTGCCCTTGCCTCGCAACGACAGAGTATCGAGCAAGGATTACTGCCATGCCTTCTCCGCAACCATCAGCCGCCGCCTACGAGCGCGGCCTAGCGCATCTGAAGAAATCGGAGTACGCCCAGGCCATTGTTGCGTTCTCGGAAGGAATTCGTCTTGAACCCCAGGCACCCAACCCCTACGTCGGTCGAGCGCTCGCGTATCGTACACTCGGCGAAGAAGCGAATGCCGTTGCCGACGAACGCCAGGCGAAGGAACTGGGAGGAATGGAGCGCCGGACCTGGGATCGACTCGTGAACCGGGCGTACCAGCGCGGGCGGACCGGCGATTTGCGCGAGGTGGACCGCGGCGAGTTCTACCGGCGTCTCGATCCTGTCCAGCGCGAGGCGGTCCTCCTATGGGAGCTGAATTCCCAGGTCGTTAACGGCGGCTTCCCGCAGTGGGTCTTCAACGGCTATGCGGATTGGATCAACGACTGCATCGCCGCGGTCCAGCAGATTGGCACTGCCGCCGCCAAGAATCTTCACACGATTCTCGAAGACGTGTCACTCCTTGCCAATCGAAAAGTTGAATCGGATCAGCAGCGCGAAGGTAATCTGTCGAAGCTTTTGGAGTGCACGAATCGTTACTATGCCGTCATGGGCGAATTCGGGCGCGACGTGGATAAGTGGCTCGACGCCCGATTGCAACAATGACCGCGCCGCGGCGGCTAACCAGCCGATGAAGTTGACCGGGCCGGCATCACGGCTTTTCGAGACATAACGTCGTTGCAGCCGGCCCGGCAACTTATCTTGGTCGTTCGGCGGCGGAAGGCAGAGCGAGGGTACAATGCCACGCCTTTATCGGGTCATCCTGCCCGTCACCGACATCGAACGTGCGGCAACGGTTTACGGCCAATTGCTCGGGGCACCGGGTCAGCGCGTCTCCCCCGGTCGCCATTACTTCGATTGCGGCGGTGTTACCCTGGCGTGCTACGACCCCGTGGCCGACGGTGACGGTCTCCAAGGGGGTTGGAACCAACATCCACAGCAGTACGTCTATTTCGCCGTCCATGACCTCGATGCGACCTACCAGAAGGCACTCGACGCGGGCTGTATCATGGTCGAAGGCGGTATCCAGCGGATGCCGTGGGGTGAGCGGATGTTTTGGGCCACTGACCCGTTCGGCAACCCGATCAGTTTCGTCGATGAATCAACGCTGTTCACTGGGCATCGTCAGTAGGGCCGAGCATTTGGCGAGGAGGTTGGCGATGGACGAATCCGCTTTGTTGTCCCTACTACGGAAGTTTTGTCTGGGCTTGCCGGAAGTCCGTGAGACGGTGAAGTGGGAGCATCCGACGTTCGAGGCGGGCAAGAAAATGTTCGCCGTCCTCGATCAGTACGACGGCAAGTCGTGTATCGCCTTCCGTGCCGACCTTGAGAAGCGAGATGCTTTACTCGCCGACAGTCGATTCTTCGAGGCTCCCTACGCGGCACGTCATGGGTGGATCTGCTTGCACACCGATGGCCCGATAGACCGCAGTGAAGTCCACGGGTTGTTGCGAGACAGCTACCGTCTCGTTGCACTAAAGCGGATGCTGACCGTCTTGGATGACTCCGGCACCCCGCAACAGTCCGCCAAAGTGCGTTCGCCCAAGCGTCTTCGGGGCAGGGGTCCGGCCGCCCCAGGAACGTTAGGCGAGCCTAAATCGTGATTCTCGTTGGATTTGCGTCGCTATCCTTCGCTCGGTACGTAGCCTCTCCGCGAGCCGTCAGCGAAGCAGCCTTTTCCGCTCGCATTGTCAAAGATTACACACCCCGCTCGACGCACGCGGCCGACACTCACGCCAACGCCGACGCCGACGCCGCGACCTCGTCCTTCGGCACTTCGATCTTCTTCCACTCATAACCCAACTCCTTCGCGCGACGGTGCAAGTTCTGCTCCATC
>JAYVXI010000021.1:0-9000 GCA_043785305.1 Limnoglobus sp.
CGCGGCCAATCGACGACGACCTACGACGAACTCGGGCGGGGGTATCGCAACGATGTGTACTCCGTCGATCCTTCGAGTGGCAACATCGGCGCGTACACCTTGCAATCGAACAGCTGGTTCGACAAGCGTGGCCAAGTCGTGAAATCGAGCGGCCCCGGCGGCCTCGTACAGAAGGTCGCGTACGATGGCGTCGGCCGCACCACCGTGAGCTATACCACCGATGGCGGCGGCGACACCGCGTGGAGCGATGCGTTCACCGTCACCGGTGACACAGTGCTGTCGCAAGTCGAAATGACCTACGACGCCAGCGGTTTGGCGTTACTGACGACCAATCGTCAGCGATTCCACGACGAAACCGGAACCGGCGCACTGGGCACGCCCACAACTGGCGTCAAAGCCCGCGTGAGCTATGCGGCGAATTATTATGATGCGGGCGACCGGCCTCTGCACGGTGTGTTCGTGGGTACGAACGGTGGAACTGCGTACACACGGCCCGGCAGCGTGCCGAGCCGCAGCGATACCGTGCTGGTCAACAGTACCGAGTACGATTCGGCGGGCCGCGCCTACAAGAGCATCGACCCGAAGGGGCTGGAAAACCGCACGTACTTCGACGCACTCGGTCGCACGGTAAAGTCCATCGCGAACTACGTCGATGGCACCGTCAGCGACACCGACGACAAGACGACCGAGTATGCGTTTGGACCGGCTGGGATGATCAGCCTGACCGCGAAGCTCACCGGTGGTGCCGGTCAAACGACCGAGTGGGTTTTTGGCGTCAGTACCGGTTCCGGCTTGGTCTCAAACGACATTGTCGGGAAAACGAAGTGGCCCGATCCGACGTCGTCGCTGCCGAGTGCTTCGACGATGCGTTCGACGCCGAAGAGAGCGGGCGTCAATTCTTCGGCGGCTTGTCGATAGGCGTCGTTTTGCTTCGGGGCGTGCTTTCGCTCGAAAACGATGAGCCACTTTCCCGTGACCGATTTCTCGAAGCGGTAGGCGGCCAGGGACGGAATCTTCGCATCGAGTAACCCCTTGGCGGCACGAGCCAGAACTTTCCGCGAGTTCGATTCGTTGGCGGTTTCGATGGGGAGTGCCTTGGCGAGATCTTGCACGAAGCGGCGGTGGAGTTTTTGTGAAACGAACTTCTTGGCGAGGTAAATCGCGAGCCGCTGTTCCAGCGGTTTCAGGTTGTAGAAGAGTTGGCGGCTGAAGCCGAGCGAAAAGAACCCGCGCGTTTTGGCGACTTGCTGAAGCATCGGGCTGGCCTCGATGAAGCCGAACGGCAATTCTTCACCGGTATCGTCGGCAGTGGGCTTGAAGTAAAACACCGCGCCGAACAATCGCCATTTCATGTTGACGTACGCTCGGCGCTTCCGATCCCAGAATGCGTTTTGGCAATGGAAGTCGTAACCGGGGTCAGCGGCGCAATTACGCCGACATCCGATGCCAACGGCAACATGACCAAAGACGAAACGGGCAAGCAGTACGCATACGATGCCTGGAATCTTCTCAAGTGTGCGGAATACTTTTCGTCAGGTAGACACGGCCAACGAGATTGGCCCACGGCCCGGCCAGACGTGCTCTCTCAGCACCTCGTTCGATCAGGCCGAACTACGCACTGAAAAACTGGGGACAAACTGGGGACAAAATTGCCCGTCTGGGCTAAACGCTGCTACAATGTGGTTGAGTCTGGTGTCGTGTGGAATTGGCTGAAAAATCAGGGAATAGTTCGTAAAAGCAACGTTACGGCGATGTGACTCGGAGCCTATCAAAATAGGTTCAAATCCTATCGCCGCAATTTGTTTTAAGTCCTGCGATTTTTAGCACAACTCCAATACCACTAGGCACTTACGGCAATAAACCGTAAGTGCCTTTTGCGTTCCTGACACCCGACTTGGCAACGCCGTGAAGGATTTCCAGATTGGCGTATTTCCCCAGTATTCGTAGCGGAAGTCGTGAGACTTCTGACGCGGCGACTTCCTACGTCCCGAAGTCTCACGACTTCGACTACGTCAAAATCGCTTCGTAGCGGAAGTCGTGAGACTTCTGACGCCGTGACATCCCGCGTAAACCTCAAACCACAAGCGAAATAATCGTTCACGGCGTTGCCCACTCGGTGGGCAAAAGGTAACCATTCACGGTATTCCGTTTTGCTTTGAACCCACTGATATTGAAGGTCGGGTCGAAGTTTTGAGTGGGCACCGACAGTGGATTCGTGCGGGACATAAAAATCCATGAGGGTGTTGTCGTTGCCGTTCTGTCGGTGCCCACATCGCAAAGCCTCTTCGACCGCGACCTACGGCGTCTGAATCGTTGGAAGTGCAATGCGGCACATCTCGGCGTAAAAGTCGCGTTTGAGTGAGTCATCCATGCCGAGAATTTCAACGAAGTGGCTCCACCCCAATTGTCTCGACAGTGTCGAGACAATTGTGTGTTCGGGAAGCACTTCGGCGAACCGGATCATTCGAGCCAAGTTCCTTGAGCTAAAGTCTTGGCCGTACTCGGCAACCAATTTTGCCGACAGTGTCGGCAAAATCTCTTTGCCGTATTCGGCCCGCTTGTTACCGAGGATTTCGCGGTGAATCCGCTCGCCCACTGACCAGTAGAGCCGCACCAACTGGGCGTTCACCGCCTGCGCGACTTGCTCGCGGCCGGCCTCGATCAGGCTGCGGATATCGCCGAGGAGTCGCACGTCCGGGGCAACCGGCGCGAGCGCTTTTGGTTTACTGACTTTCTCGGGTTTCTTCTTCATCGAGATCTTTCTATCACGAAACTCTGCGGGAATTTCAGTCGTGAGCCAAACGTGCGAGTTCGCAAGATGCAAACTTCGCCGGAGCCGACAGCAATGGAGACACGGGTGGAGCTACCTGCTTCAGAAGCCGTTACCATTTGCAACTCCTCGACTACACTGGCACAATTGAATCGGGACGGGCGCGAAAGGGAGGGGCACTGCGGTGACAACGGTCGATAGCGTGCGGCTCCGTGCGGTGCAGGCGAGCGACTTGCCGCTGATGTACGAACTGCAAATCGACGTGGAATCGAACCGAATGGCGGTCACGATTCCACGGTCTCGGGATGCGTTCGATTCCCTTTGGGCGAAGTCGCTGAATGACCCGAGCCACACCGTGAGAGCCATTCTCGTCGGCGATGCGTTCGTCGGATACATCTCCTGTTTCCCACAAGATGGCAGCGATCACGTCGGATACTGGATCGACCGTGCGTTTTGGGGAAGGGGGATCGCCAGCCGAGCATTGCCACTTTTACTCCAAGAAGTGACCCAACGCCCATTGATCGCCACAGTTGCCACCAGCAACGGAGCATCGCTACGAATTCTCCAAAAGTGCGGCTTCATCGTCGAACGAATTCATATCTCGCCAGCCAGTGAAAGATACCCCGAATGCGAGGAAGCGGTCCTCGTACTGGGTAGATGACAGCGACGGGAATGGTCTCCAGCGAGATTTTGCAGGCCATTTCCTGTTGCACTTGACCGATGTGGGGGCAATCTGTTCAACTTTAATGAATCTTCCGAATGCGCCCACAATATAGGTAGCGATCATGGCCACGGACTTGGCACCCGCACCGACGCCGGCGGCTCTCACCCCGAACCCGGTTCCGATCATGCCGCTACCTGAAGCGGTCGCGCCCCAACCGCGCCGTTACTGGCAACTGCCGACGTTCCTCGCCGGTGCTGTGGCGCTCGTGGCGGCGTTCCTTTACGCGCCGAAACCGACGACGAACCCCGTCGATAGCCACGTGGCGAACCGAGCATCGCTGGTGACTGCGCTCGAAGCCAAGCCGATCGACCCGATTGCGGTGGAAAGCCTGGCGAAACAGGTCGCCGAAGATGCGGATCGCTATCCCGATTCGGCGAATCTCTCGCACTTCCTCGCGGGCAGTGGCTTCCTCGCACTCGCCGAAAACAGCCCCGAAGACACCGCCGATTGGCTGAACGCACTGAAGCAGTTCGAGCAATGCGATGCGAAGAAACTCGAGGGAACGAAGGAGGCCGCGAAGCTGGCGTTCCGCACGGCGAAAGCCCGTGCCGCCACCGATAACGGCGATGCGAATGCCGTGTTGCTCGCGCTGGTTTCCAGTACGCCACCGGACGAAGATCGCAGCGAATGCCCACGCCTGATCGCCCGCACCGCCACCCGTGCCACGCCCGCCAACCGGAAACTCGCCCGCGATGAACTGACGAACTACCTCGGCGGCGCGAACCGGGCCTCGCCCGCAATGGCCGCGCACTGCAAACTCGAACTCGCGAAGCTGAACCTGACGCTCAACGAACCTGCGAAGGCACGGACGTGGTTGAACGACATCGGTGCCGATGCCCCCGTCGAAGTGCTCGCCTCGGCGAAGGTGCAACTCGCCCGGCTCGCGCTCGCCGACAACAACTGGCCCGAAGCGGTGAAGCTGTTTGAAGCCGCGCAATCGACGCCCGGTTTGCCACCCGAACAACTCGGTGCGATTCGCTACCACACCGGTTATGCACTTTTGAAACAAGGCGAAACCGCACAGGCGATGCCGTACCTCGAACAAGCGGCGAAAGACCCGGCCACGTTGGCCATCGCATCATTGCGGCTTGCGGAACTGAAGTTGCGCGACCCGATGGCGAAGGGCCTGCGAACCGAAGTCGTGGAGTATCTCGAAAAGGCCGTGACGCCGACCGATGGCACGATGGAAGCGGTATCGAACGCGGAATTGAAAGCGGTATTCGAGCAGGTCATTCAAACGAGCAAAGACGAAGGCGACTTCCCCTCCGCACTCCGGGCTGCCGCCGCGTACGGCAAAATCGACACCAGCACCAAGGCCGCCGAGTATCGCGCCGAGATTCAAACGATGTGGGCAGAAGGCTTGGAGAAAGTCTCGGTCGGGTCTGCCGATGCGAAGTCGAAGTACCTTGGCGCGGCGAAGGAATTCGCCGCACTCGGCGAACTGGAAAGCGACGCTGAACGCAAGATGACGCACTGGATGAAGGCCGTCAAGCATTATCGCCGTGCCGACGATTCCGCGAGCGCGACGGCGCTCATCGACAAGATTTTGCAATCGCCAACGGTAACCGCCGATCAGATCGGGCAAGCGTGGGTCGAGAAAGCGGAGCTTCTACCCGCAAGCGATTTCGCTTCGATTAAAGCCGCGTTGGAAAAAGCGATGGCCGTGCCGAGCAGTGCCGCGAACGCGGCCCGCTATCGGCTGGCGACGTTGCACGTGGCACGCGGGAACGAACTCCTGGCCGCCGCGCCGACGAGCCTGAGTCCGGATCAAGTGAAGCAAGAAGCCGAGGCGACCGCGAAGTTCGGCCGCGACTTATACGCCCAACTCGCCGATGCCGCAACCGTCACCACGCAAGACGCGGTCACGCACGAACGCGCGATATTCGAACTCGGCAAGATGCTCATGCGCGACCAGGCGTACCCCGAAGCCGAGAGCCGATTCCGCAAGCAACTCGCGCTGTACCCGACGGGCACGTACGCCGACCAAGGCCGTTTGTGGATGGTGAGCGCGTTACTCGCACGGGCCAAGAAAGACCCCACGCCAGTCAAAATCTACACCGAGGCGCTCGAGTATCTGAAGCCCCTCTCGCAGTCGACCGACCCGTTCCTGCGGAACTGGGGCGAAATCTGGACGGTGAACACGCTCGTCGAAATGGGCGACACCGCCGCCGCCGTCGCGAAGGGCAAGGAACTGATCGCAAAACACGCGGGCACACCGGAAGAACTCGTCGTCGGCAGCCTCGTATTCCACGCCGCACTGGCCGCGAAATCGCCCGACACCAACGAAGCCGCCCGCACGCTCGCCAAGATGGAAGAAGCGTTACCCCGCATCCCCCGCGAGACATTTCCCAAAGACGCGAGATACTCGTACGAGCATTGGAAGTCCGAACTGCCCAAACTCCGCGAGAAGCTGACGAAGCAACAGTAATTCGTTTCGCTGCGACGCGGAGATTTCGGTTTGAACGACGATGGGAAATCGGGCTGAATTCCCGTTCCGAAAATGCCGATTATGACGGACACACCATCGACCGTGGGAGTGATCCGTATGTTTTGCCTTCGATTCTGTCTCATCATCGTCGTACTTTTCCTGGCCCGCACCAGCAGTATGGCTCAGGTGTTTACACCGCCCGCCGAGCCGCGGATGACGCTGATTCCGCCATCGAACGTGCCGCGCGCGCTGCCCGAATCGCTGACGGCCGCAGCAATTCCATTGCCGCAACCGGAGAAACTCCAGAAGATCGCGGTCGCCACGCTGAACATCAAACGGCTGACGAGTTGGCAAGTTTGGAATGCGGGCACGGTCTTCAAAGACTTCGGCAACAACGCCGAAGATGCCGCCGACATGTTCCGCACACTTCGGGAACTGCGGCCCACCGAATGGGCGAGCATCGGCACGGATCGGGCCATCGTCGATTACGGCCTCACCGATGGCAAAACGGCTCCAAATGCTGGCTTTCCGAAGTCGCATCTGCAAATGGATCCGCGTACCACACGGGTCGAGCAAATCCGGGGCGTGTGGTGTTTACGCGACGATGCGAACATCCTGCTGAACTTCGGCTCGCACCGAGCCGATGCCGAACAGGCGATGGCAGTCATGCAGAAATATGGCTTCAACCGCGTCGGTTTCATCGGAAAATCGACGCCACCGCTGGCGTACTTCTTCGCCGCACCTGAGAACGCGAGTGGCACGACGGTCGTGGCTTCGCCGATCATCAAAGCGGCCCAAGAGAAGGCGATGAATCGCACGGGGCTAGACGTTCCCGGCGTCGGTTACGTCGGCGAGAAAATCCGCATCGACTACAAGAAAGTCGAAGTGCGAAGGGAAAAAGGCGATTTCGTAGTCGCGCACGGCCCGGAGATTCTCGGCCGGTTCGGCGCGAGCGAATGGACCGCACGCGATGCGCTGAAGGTCATACAAGATGGCCGCTTCACCGAGTTCTGCAAGTTCGGCACCACCGGAGTGACGTTCTTCCTGGTCAACGAAAAAGCACCCAAAGACGTGCCGTTCAGCGTGCAAGGTACGCGGTTTGCACCGAGTTCTTTGACAGTGCGATCGATCAATGGCAAGTGGTGGCTGTGCGGCGAATCGTCGGCACGGTTGCTATTGCCCGCCGGTTCGCAAGAAGAGGGCGAGCAACTCGTAAAGCTCCTCAAAGCCTACGGTTTCGACCAACTCTGCCAGATGGGGACATCGTCGCACACGACGATGCAGTTCCTGGCAAAGGGGCGATAATTCACCAGCCGAGCGATTCGCGGAGTTGATCGAGGCCACCGACGAGCGCGGCATCGAGCGTGGCGAACTTCGCCGCAGCGTCGAACCGCTTGCCGTTCGTCGTTTGCGTGATGGCACACATGAACTGCCCACCGGCGGGGCGGGCATCGAGGCGATACTGGGGCTGCCCGCTCAGGATCACCACCACCGTTTGGGCACCCAAGCCCAAATTCAGCGATCCATCGCGGAGTTTCAACCAGTCGGGAATCATCGGCAACGCCATCGGTCACAATCCTCGTCAGTGTCGGGCACGCTCATTCTATGTAACCGTTCGCCCCCGTCCCATTGTCGGTGTATTCGGGACGTCGCGTCTCGCAGACTCGCCACGACTGCATCGGGAAGCCGCTCGATGCGATCACCCGACCGACCGAACCCGTTACATTCGTGTCACTCGCCGACGGAACGCCATCACCGACATACCAATGGCAGCGAAATGGAGTCAACATCCCGGTGCGACATCGGCAACATACACGCTGACGAATCCCGCACTCGCGAACAATGGCGATACCTTCCGTTCGGTCGCCACGAACAGTGCCGGCAGCGCGACGAGTCGTTCGGCGGTTCTAACCGTCACGACCAATCTCGTACCGACAATTTCCATTATCACACCGACAGTTGGCACCACGGTGGCAGCGGGCACGACGATCACGTATTCCGGACCGCTACCGACCCCGAAGATGGTATTCTCAACGGCTCGGTATTCACGTGGCGAGTCGATTACTTTACCGGGGCGGCCCGTTCGACCGGTGATTCTCGAAACGACCGGGTTGAAGGCGGGCACCTTCACGATTGAAACGACGACGCCTTACACCCTCCCAGACGTCTTCTATCGCATCACGCTGAAAGTCGTCGATTCCTTTGGAAATATCGTGACGGCCACGCGCGACGTGCTGCCGCAAACCGCCGTCGTGTTCCTTTCCAGCCAGCCCGATGGTGCGATACTGACAATCGATGGTCAGCCGATTCAGGCCCCCACCCTCTTCGTCGGCGTCGTCGGCATCCATCGCCAAATCGGTGCCCCACTCACCGTCGTATCGGGCACGAATACACTCAACTTCATCATGTGGTCGGATGGCAACACCAATCGCATCCGCACGATCTCGACCCCTGCGGGCGGCGGCCAGTACGAAGCGATTTACACCGATGAAATCGGTACCACCATCGCGCCGCCACCTCCGCCACCCCCACCGAATACGGCACCGAGCATTCAAGCGATCGCCGATAATACAATCGCGCAGGGGGCCATCGCCGGAGGGTGTAACCGGATTCCCGCAAAGCACAATGCCTTGAAAACCAGGCATTCGGCAAACCGTGCTATGATGTTTTGCGGTATCAAAATCCGGTTTATACATTGTGTGTTCGGTATCGACTCCAGAGTGCATCAGTTGCAATTACGCCGGAGGCTGAAATTCTAGGCTTTCCAACGATTTGGCTTGACACACCGAACAGTAGCTGTCCAATCTCTGCTCGTATTCCCTCGGTCGCCGGAATTGGCTATTGATGGGTTATGGATGCGACGGAGTCACTCGAGAACGATGTGCGCGAGGGGCGGATCGACGCCGATCGGCTGATCGCGGTCGTCGATGCGTTGCAGCGTCAGTTGCGTCGCGCGACGCAGCGTATTGCCGAACTCGAGAAGTTGTTGCCGAATGCTCCGACGGCGAAAGTCGACGAAGCGTTTTCGTTGCGGGCCGAAGAAAAGCGTCAGGAAGCCCGCAATCCGACGAAGCCAAA
>JAYVXI010000022.1:0-2719 GCA_043785305.1 Limnoglobus sp.
ATCCACCTGATGCTCAACCGACTCGAACCGAAAAACGAAACGGCCGAGTTTCAATACCGAACCGCGGCATAAACCTACATATGGGACAGTCACTAAGGCGAAGTCGAACTCGTTGCTGCCGGATTTCACTTCGACTTTCAATTTCGATGTCTCTGCGGAGAAGTACTTCTTTGGGATCAGCGGTTTGCCCGGCATCTGCATCGTCTCGGCCGCGGCCTCGGCTTTGGCTAAATGTTCGGGCAACGGCGGTGGTGGGCCGGTGAGGGAGATCGCCACGCGGCACCACCCGACCGGCGCGCCATCGCTCGCTCCGTAAGTGTTTAGCGTGTATCGGCCATCGGCATCGGTCTTGCCCAACGCGGGTATCGTGCCGATTTTATCGGGCACGAACGAGACCGACGCATTCGCGACCGGTAAACCCAAATACGTGATCCGACCGCTCACCTTCGCAACCGGTATTCCCGAAGAGCCACACCCGAGTGGCAAAACCAACACGAAGAGCGAGAGTAGCCTGTACATAATATAAACCTGTATGTGTGACCACACGCCACCAGGGGTACGACGAAGCGTCTAACCCTGGGCTAAAAGATCGAACCCCGTTGGGGTAAATGCATAGCCAATTCTTACCCCAAAGGGGTTGCATCATGTAGCCCAGGGTTAGACGTCTTACGTCGTACCCCTGGGCAAACCAGGCTTGCGCGCCTCTAGTTATCGACGTTGACTTCGCCGCCGGCACGGCTGCCGAGCGCGTTGTACGCGAACGAGTTGATGCTGTTCTGAATCTGTCGGACCGATCCATCGCCCATACACACCAAGACGCCACCAATGTGGCGGCTGTTGAAGGCACGGCCCATCCAACTCGACGTCTGTCCGGCACAGGCATCGATCGACATCCCTGCCGTTTTGGTGCAAATGTTCAACTTCCAGTTCGGTGGCAGGCTCGTCCCGTGAACCGATCCCGTGCTCGTCATCCAGATCGAACTATTGGAAGCGACGGCCCACTCGGAATGCCCGATGGCAATCGTGTTGCTCAGGCCATCGGTGATCGACGCGAATCGTACGGGCGGGGCGGCACCGATGTAATCGAACAGCCCGCGATGGTTGCGGCCGCCACCGTACCCTTGGCCCGGCTCGGGGCACGCCGTCGTTGCCGTGATGGTATTGTTGCTCGCGCAGCCGCCGCAACCGTATTGCGCCTTCGCGCCATCGCCGCCGAACGGATCGGTTGCAGACGATGCGATATTATTGAACCCGTCGCCATAACTGCCGACGTAACTCGGGTGAAAACCCTGAAATTGGGTGGCCGTGTTGCCATCGCCCGCGCCCGAATCGCCGGAGATTTGCGGGCAACCGGAAACGGGCATCGTGCGGTTCGTGCTCATGGCCGAAGTATTCGGATCGCTCGGGCATTGCAGCACGGAGATACGGGCTTGTCGGACGGCGGCCATCGCCTGACAGGTCACATTCACATCGAAGCGAATCTGGCGGAAGAGGTTATCTTGTTCGATGTACGGCAGCATCCGAGGCCACAGGCCCCAACCGAAAGTGAACCCTTGAACCGGTGGCAGACCGTCGTTGACATCGTGGTAGCCGTGCAGGCCGAGGCCGAGTTGCTTCAGGTTATTGGAGCATTTCGCACGTGCCGCCGCCTCGCGAACCTTTTGCACCGCGGGCAACAGTAGTCCGATGAGGATCGCGATAATCGCAATCACCACCAAGAGTTCGATGAGCGTAAAACCTCGACGTAACCGGGACATAATGACTCCTCAAAATGTGATGGAGAGGATTTAACAGCGCAATTGTAATTGAGGCGACAAGTAGATTGCAAGTAGAAAACGGAAAGTTTTCGAGTAATCGTTCGCGGAGCCCGATTGCATTTCCAACAATTCAGTCGCCGTAGGCCGTGGCCGAAGAGGCTTTGCGATGTGGGCACCGACAGAGCGGCAACGACAACCTCCCTCAAGTTTGGAATCCTCGCACGCATGATCGCGAGTTTTGAAGTTGTGCTGTTTTGCTGTTCCTGCACGACTCCCTGAAAATTGCAGGTATTTGACGCACTGACGTAGTCGCAGAGGGTTCCCACGGCACGCCAGTTTTCGAGAATGCGCGTTGTCAAAGCGAGACTTACCGAGCCGATTCCCCGCAAGGGGTCGGGTAAAGCGCGAATCCGGATGAGTGTGTTTGCAAGGGTCGTGGGATGGTGAAAACGGGCGGATGTGACACACCCGACCCCTTGCGGGGAATCGGCTCGGAAGCGACCGTACATCCACATCGCGACGATAAGCGCAACTTCAAAACTTGCGCATAGGGCTAGATGATTCCGGCCAGCCCGCAGCGCGAGAGCGCGAGCAAGGGGGTTCCACCGATGTCTGTTTTATCGTGCCAGCCCGCTGCGCAAGCAAGGGGAGGACGTTCTTGTGTGTACCACCCGGAGCAAGAACGAGCGCGTCAGGAAAAGAGCTTCCACCGCGATGCCGGCCTGAGTGGTGAGTGGCGAGACGGAATTGACAATTCAGAACGCGATGCCGCTTTGCAAAATTCGAGGACAGCCCGCGCAACCGGTGCGCGCCGAAGGCGACGAAGAGCACCGGTCACTGCGGCGGGTTATCGCTCGCCGCTGGGAGAAGTTCCTGGGGCCACGCCGCGCGGGGGAAGCCCCCGCCCCACAATGACAGGAACTTAAGGCATAGCGGGTCGCGAGTTTCGTTGCTATACTCAC
>JAYVXI010000023.1:0-8929 GCA_043785305.1 Limnoglobus sp.
CACCGAGACACTGGCCGGCTGGCACTGGGTCGCGTTCGCAGGGCTGTTGCTCCGCCGCATCGCCAATTTGGCGAGCGAAAGTACATAACAGGCTCTAGATTGCATTTGATGTTAAAATCAAACATATCGAGAGGGATTCGCGATGATGTCCGACGCCCAGGTGATTTGGGATGAAGAGGACGAGATCGATGGAAATACATCTCACGTCGCAGAGCATGGGTTGACACCTGATGAAGTTGACGAAATTCTACTCGACGACTCCATTGAGACGGCGAACAGCAAGTCCTCGGGTCGCCCGTGCAAATTCGGTTGGACGTCGACTGGGAAACATATTGTGGTGATTTGGGATGAGGTGAACGAAGATCCAAAGATCTTATACCCAATCACCGCCTACCTACGAAGTAGCGCCACGCCGATAACTGACAGGAGACGACAAATGTCGCGAAGTACGAAGCCTGCGATCTCCGAATCGGTTCGCCGCCGTGCGAACGAGGTTCGTGCGAAACTGGCTCATAAACCGGGTGCGGAGGAACTCGTCACGCCCGAAGATCGTGCGGATGCGGCTCCGTTTTATTTTGAACTCCGTTCGACGATGGCTGTATTGAAAGCCGCGCGGGAAGCGGCGGGGCTGACACTCGCCGATGTCAGCAGTAAGACGGGGTTGGCGTTGGAAACGCTATCGCGGCTCGAAACGGGAGCCGCCACCAACCCGACTTGGCAGACGCTCGGCACGATCGCCGTTGCCGTCGGCTGCCGGTTGTCGCTCACCGCTTCTCCATCGCACTAACGATCACTCGGCAGCAGCCGTAACGAAGTTACGGCACTGCGGATGACGTCGTCGGCGCGCCAGGCGATCGGGATGCCTTCGCCTTTTTGCCATAGCTCGAATTGGTCGGCGTAGTGCGGCGACAGTGGGTTGCCACTTTGACCGCCGGCGAGCACGAAGCGGCTGTTCGACCAATCGGTTACGTCGAACGTCGTGCGTAAATTCGCGATGTTGTGCGTGAAATCGAGCAGCGCGAGGGGGCGAACGCCCGCCTGACTGATGGTGTTCGAGTCGCCGCCGATTGGCACCGGGCCGACGTTGAACAGCCTGCCGAATGGCGTCTTCCCGAACAACAAATGTTCGAGCCGCAGTTGCCGCATTTCGCCCCACACCCAGAACGCGGGGCCGGGGCCGACGGATTTACGCAACTGACGTATCACTGTCGTTAGCACGTCGATCATTTCGTCCGCCCACGAGTGCGCGAACCAGTCTTTCGGTTGCGTTTGCAGCAGATACACCAGATGCCCCACGCGACGGTCCGAGAATAAATTGTGTGCGAGCGGGCCTTTGCCTTCGCCGCCGAGGACGGTCTGCCAACTCTTCGGTGTCTTCGCTTTCGCCACGCGGACGCAGAGTTCGGTAACGAACAATTCGTACACGGCGGCACCGGCGGAGTCGGCCGTGGCGTGACCGTTCCAGTCGCGGAGTACCGTGAGGCCGAGTGCCGCATCGGGGTCGAGGGAAGTCAGTGACAGTACGATGTCGCGGATCTGTTCCCAGGGTAACGAACGGACGCTGAGTTGGAGTGCGCGTAGCCCAGTGAGATCCCAGTCGGTGCGTTTGGCGAGTTCGTCGCGGATGATCGCTTCGCGGTACCCGTCGATGAAATCGACGCCGAGGAAGACGCGGTCGGCCCCGGCGGGGATGGCGTTCGCGGTGCCGTAGAAACCGGCTTCGGGGTTGCGGATAAACGGCATCTCCTCGAACGGCAAATGCTGCGTTTCCCAGCCGACGTGGGGGCCGTTCGCGGGGAGCGGTATCGTGCCGTGTCCGTTCTTTCGCTTCGGCAACGTACCGACGAGTTGCCAGCCGTATTCGCCTGTTTCGTCGGCATACACGACGTTCAGCGGCAAGAACGGCCACGCGGCGAACGGCTGGCGGAACGTTTCAAACGACCTCGCACGCGGGGCATCGAAGAAGCCGCGAACCGGCAGCGGGTCGAGCCACACGGCCCGCATCGAGATCGCTTCCGGCACGCCTTCGAGTAACGGCGTGATGATCGGCCCGCGCGGCGTCACGAACACCCATTCCTCGAAATCGCTCGCCCCTTTAATGTGGATCACTTCGCGAATCAGTTCCGCGCCGGGGATCACGCCATCGCTATCGACCGACTCGATAAACAGATCGGTGTTATCGGTCAGCCCGGCGGTCACTCCCCAACAGGCGAAGCCGTTGTGCCCAATCGGGAAGACCGGCGCGCCCGCGAGCATCGCCCCGACGACGGCCCACTCCGGCGTGTTGATGTGCGCCAAATACCACGGCGGCGGGATCGTCGGCCCGAGGTGCGGATCGCTCGCCAGCAGCGGCTTGCCCGTCGCGGATCGTTGCGAACCGACGACCCAGTTATTCGAGCCACCCCCACGCGGCACGTACTGTTCGAACAGCGCCAAATCCTTGCCGAGCGCATCGAGAAGCGACGTGTGAACCGTTGCCGTGGCATCGTGCGAGTACGGAATTGCATCGACGGCGCGGAGCGCATCGATACCGTCGTCGCGCAGAATTCGCAGGCGTGCAAGTTCGCAATCCCAGTTCGATGGCAGTGCGAACGATTGTAACTTCACGATGCCGAGAACGTCGCTCCCCTCGTACGGCGTACACTCGCCGCCGAGAATTGCGAGTTCGTGCGGCTTCTTCGGCAACCCCACCGAACGGCCCGCGTTCACCCCCGCCGCGAACGCCGTCAACGAGGCTTGCACGTCCGAATCGATGACCGCAAACTGCGCGACTGCGGTACGGTGGAAGCCGATGCGACGGCTCATGCGATCGACCGGCAGGCCCTTCGCACCGACGAGTTCGGAGAGCGTGCCGCGGACCACCCGCAACTGCGTTTCGAGTTGAAATGCGCGATCTTGCCCCTGCACGTAACCCGCGCCGAACATCGCATCGCGGTCGTTCTCGGCTTCGATGCACGGCACGCCGTAACGGTCGCGGCGGATCGTGATCGGCTGTTCGATGCCCGGTATCCGCACCTCGCCAGAGACGACCGGCCGTCGTCGCCCGAGTAGCGCTCGCGCTAGCCAATAGCTCAGGCTCATTCGCACATCTCGTAGGAAAAGTGAGACCGTACCGCGTACCGTCGAATCTTATGATTTGAACGAGGAACTGTTCGGAAGAAGGGGCGATGCCGCACAAGAAAAAAAGACACCGTTCAAATCGAACCACCGCACGCCTTACTAGCCACCCGTGGGAGTGGCTGCATCCAACCGGCCTCATAGAGGCCAGCTACATAAGAAAACAAGCGACGTGGTGTAGTAGTGTCCAACAGGTAAATAGCCATTAATCGACATCCTCGACTGCGTTCGCCACTTTTCGGTAGTCCTCAATCGCCTGTTCGTATTCGGCATAGAGTGGATTCGCGCGCATTCGTGCGCAGATTTCCTCTGTCGTCTCCGTATCCGTCAACGTCAGCGTCCGGATCTTCCCGCCGTTTTGCAACCGCTTTCGCAGGGCCACGTTCAACGCATTCATGGCCGCGGATTCCGTTGCGCCTTCGGCAGCGAGCGGAACGGGGCTTTGCGTGGACGCGCGGTAGCCCGTTGGCGATGGCTCGACGAGTACAGCGATTTCCATGGATTCAACCCTCGGTGTTAGCGACATTGTACAGGAGATCGCGAGGAGTGGGTGCAAGGCCAATGGCACTGGCTTCGTATTTTGTAGCTGGGTCTGCGACTCCGGAAATCGGGTGTCCCGAACGCTGTCCAACTCTCTTACCGTTCCTATTACGAACCGTAGTGAACCGTTTGCGAACTCACGGCGTATAGTTTAGCGGTGGCCCATTCCAGCTTCGATTCCTGCGACGAAATGACGGATGAGCAGCTCCTCGTACGACTGCGCGATGGCGATCGCGAGTGGTTCGGGACGCTGGTACGGCGCTACGAACGCGAACTGTACGGCTACTTACGCCGCTATCTCGGCGATGCCGAACTGGCGGCGGACGTGTTTCAAAATACGTTCGTTGCGGTGTTCACGAAGATTCAGCAATACGAGCCTGGCCGTGCCGTGCGGCCTTGGCTGTATGCGATTGCGACGAATCAGGCCATCGATTCGCTGCGTAAACAGAAGCGGCGATCCGAACGCACCACCGATCCGCTGCCGACCGGCGGCGACGATGCGAAGGCGAGGACGTTGTTCGAACTGCTCGCATCTCGCGAGGCCGACCCGGCGGAACTGGCTGTCAGCGACGAACTGAGTCAGCAGGTGCGCGGGGCCGTCGATCAGTTGACGGACCTGCACAAGCAGGTGATTGTGCTTTCGTACTTTCAGGGGTTCAAGTATCAGGAGATTGCCGAGGTGCTGGGCATTCCGCTCGGTACGGTGAAGTCGCGGTTGAACTCGGCGATGGCGAAGTTGACGGAAATTTGGATGAAGTCCGCCGCCACCGGCGGTTTAGCGGAGTGATTCGATGGACGATTTACTCGTCGGATATGCCCTGAACACCCTGTCCGACGCCGAGATGGCGACGGTGACGGCGTACATTCGCACCCACCCCGCCGATGCGGAAAAGGTACGGCGCGTTCGCAAGATGTTCGCCGTGCTCGAAGCCGACGCCGAGCCAGACCTGCCGCCGCCCGGCCTCGCGATGGCCGCGATCATTCGCACCGCCGAGTACGCCGTTCAGCATGGTATGTCCGATGCCGAACCGTCCGTTGAAACGCTCCCTCCGGTGCCTCGCACGGGGGGCGACACGCGGTTTTGGTCGGCCCGCTACGTGGAAATTGCAATCGCGGCCTCGATCGCGTTTCTCCTGTTCGGGTTAGTCGCCACGGCCGTTTCCAAGGTGCGCTTCGAGAACCAAGTCGCCGCCTGCAAGAATAATCTTCAGACACTTTACACGAGTCTCAGCCGGTATTCCGACCTACACGATGGCAATTTCCCGAAAGTCGGCACGCCCGATGCGCCGCGCGCCGGGGACTTCGTCGCCGCGCTCACCGAGGCGGGCCAATTGTCCGCCACAAAGCGCGCCGTTTGCCCTGCGGATACCGACGCGACTTCCCCCGTCAGTTACGTGTACACGCTCGGTTACCGCAATCCTGCCGGGCAGTTGATGGGACTGAAAAAGTGCCCGATTGCCGACGAGGATCTGACGCCGGTGTCCGCCGACGCACCCTCTGCACACGGTCGCGGCCAGAACATACTCTTCGCGGGTGGGTTCGTGCAATTTTCGACGAAAACGACCGTCGGCCCCAACAACGACGATATTTATCAGAACGACGATGGCCGCGTCCGCGCCGGCCTACATCGCTTCGACGCCTCGCTCGGTCGCGCCGACGACATGCCGTAAATTCACCGCGATTTACAATTAGCCGCGACGCGGAGTCTTCGTAGCGGAGCGCGTGGACTTCACCCATTACCGATTATGCGTGAAGTCCACGCGCTCCGCTTCGCAAAGCCTGCGCGTCGCGGCGAATTCTTCAGCGAAACGAAATGAGTATCCCCATCAGCGCCGCGACGGATAACGCGAATGCCGCCGTGTGCGTGCCGTAGACGAGTGCCATGTCTTGCGATTCCGACCCCATGAAGCTCGGTAGCCACATCAGCGCCACGGCGACGGTGAAGATTGCGCCGATGCCGATCCGCGTTCGCTTCGGGAAATGCGTACTGCCAATCGCCCAGCAGATCGCGCTGAATGGCACGATCAGTGCGACCGCGTGATGCTTCCACGTTCGCTCGCTGAACAGCAACATGCCGATGAGAATCAGGCCGAACTCGGCAACGAGTTGCGGCCCCGCTCGCGGCACGTTCGCCCGGTGCGTCGGCCAACGGCACAACGCGACGATGACGATCGCGAATAGCAACATCGCCAATTGCACGATCCGCTTCGCGTTCGCCGGACCGACATCGGCGAGATTGTGGAACTCCGACGAGATCGGATGGCCGTCTTCGGGGTCGTATTCGAGGAACGATGGCTCGGCGGTGAGCAAGCGAAACACGACGCCGGGGATCGACTGGTTCGGGTGCTCGGTCGTCACTTTGCCATCGATCGCGAACGGCTTCACCATATGCTCGAACCAACTCGTCAGCAGCACGCGGTTATACTCCCAACCGAGTACGCCACCCGGCACGATCGCGAGCCACAACATCGAACCGACGATCACCCCGGCCAGCGCCCGCCAAGCGCGCTTCCAGAGGAAGTACGGCACGAACAGCGCGGGCGTGACTTTGCAAGCAATCGCTAAACCGATGGCGAGACCGGCGGTGAAATCCCAACGCCGACGGAAGCACTCGAGCGCACCGACGACGATGAACGAGATGAACAAATTGACGTTACCGTGCGCCAAGTCGCCGAGAATCGGGTGCAAACTCAGCGCGATTGCGAGTCCTTTCACCCAATCGGCCACGGGCACCGCGAGCAAGCGGAACGTCCAGACGATCATCGCGATCGCCATACCGACCTTTGCGAAAAACCACACCATCGCGCCGGCGAGCGGCGGAAGTTCCATGAACGGCCGCAAGATCAGCGCCATGATCGGCGGGTTCGGGTAGCGGAATTCGTCGTAGATATTTCGCCCGTCATCGAGCGCGAGAATCTGCGGTCGCCAGCGTAAGAACGCCGTGCGCGTCTGGTCGCCGAGGCGACTCGGCTTCTCCGCCTTCGCGTAATACTTGATGGCGGTAAACAGGCACAGGAACGCGATGCCAAACAGAAATGCCCGCCGCAACGTGCGATCCGAGAGGAAGCGAGACGGAACCGAATCGGGCACCGTACTCGCCTTCGCGAAAACCGTTGGCTCGTCCGGGTTCATCGTACGATCAAACCCGTTGTCGGGTTGTAGGTCGTGCCGGTGAAGGGGTTCACGTAGGTTCCCGAGCCGGGAATGTATGCGCCCCACGGCGAGAACGAGCCGGTGCCGGGGACTTGATAGAACGTGCCTTCTCGTGTAATTGCGATGCCGCTCAACGGCCGAACGACCGTCCCGGTAACGGGATTCACCGCGAGGTTGCGACCGACTGGAATCACGGCCCCCGCCTCGCGTTGAGCAAATCCGGGCTGCAAGAACGGGTTGTTGAAGCCGTTCGGCACAATCTGCGTCGTCTGCGAGAACGTCGTGCTGTTCGTGTAGCCGTTGTTGTAATACCCCGTTTGAGATTGCGACGTGAACTGATAGCCCCACGGGTTGACCGGCACGGGGTAGAAGTTCGGTCGCGCCCACGGGTTGATGATCGGGATGCCGTTCGGCAGTTGACCGATCACGCCGTTGTTGCCGCCCTGCCAGTACGGCCCGTTGTGGAACCCGTTGTACTGCCAGGGGTTAGAGTAGTTCCACGGGTTGTTATTGTTGCCGGAATAGTTGTTGCCGTATCCGTTGTTATAGCCGTTGTTGTAACCGTTGTTCCAGGGGTTGTAGTACTGCGCGTCGGCCACGCCCGCCGTGGTCGCCGTAAGTAGTATCGCTGCCAGGATGTTACGCAATTGCCCAAACATGATGTGGACTCCTTCGGTATTTCCCCAATTATAACGTACCCGCAAGGTCGGTTGTGAGTGAATTTTCGCCGTACGCCGAACTTACCACTCTAAACGTTGTCGTGCCAGTAACTTGCGCTATTCAAAAAAATCGACGCAACCGATTTCCTATTTTGTAAAGTAGCACGCTCGTAAAACCGGAGGCCGTCATGTATTGTCCGTCCTGCACGCACCTAAACCTTCCCGGAACCGATCTTTGCGTGAAATGCCTACTCGACCTGACCGCGTTGGACCGCCCCGAGCCGCACGATAAGGTCGAACGCAGCCTGATGGACGACACGGTCGCGATCCTCGGGCCGAAGAAACCGGTGACGGTATCCGCAAATACCCTGCTTTCAGAGGCTATTCGTCGCATGATCGACGGCGGCGTCGGCGCATTACTGGTGACGGACGCCAACGAACGTCTAATTGGCATACTGACGGAACGCGATTTTCTTACGAAAATGCCTGTCAACGGCACAAATGGCAGCGTCGGCGACTACATGACCCGCGACCCCGAAACCGTTGCGGCCACCGATCCGCTCGCGTTCGCCCTGAGAAAGATGGACGTCGGCGGGTATCGCCACCTGCCGATCGTCAGCGCCAGCGGCGTACCTGAAGGCATGATCTCCGTGCGCGATGTGTTGAAGCACATCACGAAATTGTGTAAGGAATGACGACGACATAAAAATCCAGCATGTCACCGCACGTCCACGCGCTCCGCGACGCAATGCCTCCGCGTCGCGGCTAATTCTCGAATCGCCACACGTTCACGCGCTCCGCTAATTCCTATGCGCGCCTGTTTTTTGTGGATCGCAGCCGATTACTCGCGTCCCGTTTTCGGACAGGTGACGGGAATTTCGGCACGTCGTAGCGGCGGCAGGAAATAAGCGCGAAAAATCGTTTGTGCGGGATTTGACACGTGTGCCGCGTGGTCTATTGTTGCGTCGTGAAGGGGGCAACGGGTGACATCGAGTCGCGACCCGTGCGAGATTGGTGTCCTGGATGCCCACCACAAGTTTAGAGGTAAACGCCATGATGACGAAAGTCGCCAGGCAACTCACCGCGTTCTTAAAGAACGAAGAAGGCCCCACCGCCGTCGAGTACGCAGTCATGTTGGCCCTGATTATAGTGGTCTGCATTGCCGCAGTAACGGCCCTCGGTGGGAGTGTTTCGGCTGTCTTTTCGAACACGCAGTTGAAAACGGCAACATCGGTCGGCGCGGCAGCGTCCTGAATATCGGGCCACATCGGCCCGAACAGTTGTACGCTACGATTTCGATCGTGAACCATCGGTGTCATTCTCTGTTTTTTCACCATGTTTTAAGGGGTTCGAGTTATGAATGTTATCGCAAAGAAGTTCGTCACGTTTCTGAAAAAAGAAGATGGCCCAACCGCAGTCGAGTACGCTGTGATGTTGGCGCTCATCATCGTGGTCTGCAT
>JAYVXI010000024.1:0-25785 GCA_043785305.1 Limnoglobus sp.
ATCGCCTCACGAAGCTCAATCGCCTGATGGCGGAACTCTCGCCACGGACGGAACTTCTGGAACGCTGGGTCGATGAAATCACCGACATGGCCGACGAGATGAGCCATCTCGTGAAGGCGTTCCGCGACTCGGTCGGCGACGAACGCATGGCACGGAAGCAGAGCTTGCTCGAAGCGCAAGATAAAATTCACCTGACGGCCGACGAACTCGCGGCCACGATTCGCATCTTGCGGAAGCGTCGTGCCACGTATCAGAAGGTGCGTCGGCAACTCGCAGAGGCGAATCTGCGGCTCGTCGTCAGCATCGCTAAAAACTATCGGAATCGGGGTTTGCCGTTTGCCGACCTGATCCAGGAAGGCAATCGCGGCCTCATGCGGGCCGTCGATAAGTACGAACACCGTCGCGGTTTCAAGTTCGGTACTTACGCCACGTGGTGGATTCGTCAGGGCGTGCAACGCGCACTCGCCGACAACGCACGCACGGTGCGGGTGCCGTGCCACCAGATCGGCCTGTTGGCCAAGATGGAGCGCAAGCGCAGCGAGATGACTTCGCTGACCGGCCGCGAGCCAACGAACGAGGAACTCTCCGCAGCGCTGGGGGTTACGGAAGAAGATACGCGGTCGCTGCGTGCCGTCGGTCGCCAGCCGATGAGCCTGCAAGACCCGATTGGCGGCGATGGCGAACGATCAATCGAAGACTTCCTCTCCGATCATCACGTGCCGAACCCCGGCGAACACGTCGATGCGCGGTTGCTACGCGACCGGATTTACGAAGTGTTGCGATCGCTGGCACCCCGCGAACGCGAAGTGATCGAACTGCGTTTCGGCCTGAAAGATGGTACGCCAAAAACGCTCGATGAAGTCGCACGGCAGTACGGCATCACTCGCGAACGCATTCGCCAGATCGAAGCGCGGGGCCTGCTGAAACTCCGCCAGCCCGCACGAATGGGGCGGCTCGAGCAGTTTACCGATGGCGATCCCGAGCACAACTGACCGCTGAACTCGTACAACAAGACTGCGCAAGCCCATCCGTTCGCGGGTGGGCTTTTTTCCAAACGCCCATCCGAATTGGGGGCCACATGAGCGACTTTACCAATCCCATTCAACGATTCTCCGAACAACTCGACCGCCTTCCCGGCGTGAAGGAAATCGACTTCCGCATTCAGGGCGTTTACGGCATCTCCGTGGAAGAACTCGGCCTGCCCGGCCCGTATGCAGACTTGCCCCATGCCGCACTACGCCGAACGGAAGGCGGTCGCCCCAACGAGCGGTTAGTAACGGCAGACGTGACTTTCTTCCAGAATCATTCCGGTTGGGTGGCGGTGGAATTCCTAGCATGGTGGGTTCGCGATTTGTCGCGATCCGGGCAGGATGTGCAGATGCGCCCGATCGCGCTGCCGCCGATCGCGTGGGGAACGCAACTCGGTCGTACGCTTCGGTTTGCGATCGAATTCTTCTACGTGCTCGAAGGGGAAGAGAACGAGCCGGTATTGCAGGAAATCGACGAGTTAGCCGATTCGCTCGAAAGCTGCATCGACGATTATCGCGAAGTCATTCGCCGCCCGACCAAGGCCGATTGGAAGTCGGTCGATGAGGTGCGGAAGTGCGCCGACCGCAATGACCCCGTGGCGATGATTACGATGGCGGAACTGTACACGGAAGGCCGCGAAGGACTTCCGGAAGACGAAACCGAAGCGTTCAAGTTGTACCTGCGGGCGGCGGATACGGGCCATCCCGAAGGCAAGTTGCAAGTTGGGGTCTGTTACTCGGAAGGTCTCGGCGTGCCCGCCGATCTGCCGCAAGCCGCGGAATACTTTCGACTGGCGGCGAACGATGGCCTACCCCAAGCGATGGGTTTGCTCGGCCAATGTTACGAAGATGGCGCGGGCGTCGAGAAAGACGCCACCGAAGCGGCCAAGTGGTACGCGATGGGGGCCGATCAGGAAGACCCCGTTTGTCTGGCGCAACTCGGCGAATGCTACGAGCACGGTCGCGGCGTCCCGAAAGATTTCGCGCGTGCCCGCGACTTTTTCGTGCGGGCACTCGAACAAGGTTTCGAGGAAGTCCAACCGGCACTCGCCCGCGTCCGCAAAGAACTCGGCGAAAAGTAGACGTTACAGCTGAGGCTGGAATAAGTGCAACGGATAATTATCCGTTGCACTTATTCGTTGGCTGCTCTTGACACGCGCACGCCATCTGACGCACGATACCCGCGACTTCTGGGGGCGTGCGTGTGTCTAAGGTTCGATCTGCGATTGCGGCGTTCGATCTCGTTCCCGGCGCGGGGTTGTGCCGGTCTGCGAACGATCTGCGCGCGTGGACGGCAACGACTTCGTGCGTCGAATGGACGGCAGAAGCAGTGATGCCGGCGGGGTGGTATCGCTTTCGGTTCAGGCTCAAATCGGCGGACCGGTTTGCGGTGCGAAAACGTGCGGAGTTATTTTTCGACACGGGCGAGGGCTTCACGAAGTTTGAAGCCTTCGAGTGGAACGAAGCGGCCCGCGAAGATTCTATCGTGCGATTGCCACACGCCGCGCGCGGAATCTGCGTGCGGTTGCATCATGCCGATGGTTCGTTTCGGCTGTTGCGTTGTGAGTGCGTTCGCGTTTCCAAAGCGCGAGCCGTAGTGCGGGCGGTGCGGTTGAAGTGCCGGTTGCTGTCGACGTATCAATGTTTCTGGCCGGTGGTGCGGCGTGGCGGGCGGATGTTGCGGCAGGGGCGGTTCAGCGAGTTCGGCACGCGGGTGTTGAAGGGGCTTTCCGATTCGCGGACGATGCGAATCGAAGTGAAGCGCGCGACCGAAGCCGGTGCCGCTTGGTGGCGACGACGAGCGGCCACATCCGAAGAAATCGCTACACTTCAAGCCGAATTGCGTGCGATCGCGCACCCGATGCCGATCGCCGTGCTGATACCCGTCGATCCGACACGGACCGATTACGCGCGGCAGGCGATGCTCTCGGTGTTCCGCCAAATCTACCCGCACTGGGAATTGATCGTCGCCTGGCCGAACGCAAAACCGGACGAGAAACTGACGACGGTCGCCGGTTGGGATTCGCGAGTCAGGCTCGTAACGCCACCCGGTGACGGTGGTCTGTCAGCTGCGGTGAGGCGCACACTTTCGCGAGTGCAATCCGAATCGATAATCGTGCTGCCACCCAATTGGGAACTGACGGAAGCCGCGTTGTTGCGCTTCGCGCAGAACGGCGAAAATCCCGCAACTTGCAGCCTGCCAGCGGGACTTTCGGCAACGTGTGGCGTGTTACCCGCGCTGCTATCCACGGCGCAATTGCGCAACGCTGCGGTGGATCTGAACGCCACCACGGCAACGGGCGTCGTGCAGTGGGCGGCGACGATTGCGAAGCAACAAACGACGAGCGAAATTGGCGAATCGCTGCTGTACCCGATCGATGGCGTCGGGCAGTTGACGACACTCGCACCGCGTGCAGCACCGCGAACATCGCTCGTGTTGGCCGCCGATGTGCGGGGGATCAGCGGTTGGGATCACGTCGCGTTTGCGGTGCTGAAAGGCTTGCAATCGAGCGGAGTGACAGTGCATCGTCACCCGGTGGCGCGCGTGTTCCCGGACATGGTGCCACCCGGTACTGCGTTCGCCCGTTTCCCACGCACGCCGAACGATCCGCAACTCGCGATCGCGCCGCCGTTCTTGCTGAAGCGATTCGGCATCGATCGCCGCACGGCCGTACTCACGATGTGGGAAGCCGACCGTATTCCGCCACATCTTGCGGCCGTGCTGAACGGTGCGGCAGTCGTGATCGTGCCGAGCCAATGGGGGGCCGATGCGTTCCGCGACTCCGGGGTGACCGCACCGATCGAGATCGTACCCCTCGGTTACGATCCGCTACTTTTCCACCCAGCCCCGCACGAACCGACGCTCTGCACGTTCGGCACGGCGGGGGCACTGAGCGCGGGTGGCTTGCGGAAAAACATCCGGCGCGTCGTCGATAATTTTCGCCGCGCATTCCCGGTGGAAAGCGACGTGCGACTGCGCGTGAAGATCACGCCGAACTGCCCGCCGTTCGAGATTCCCGACGATTTGCGCATCGATATTTTACGCGCCACGCTGCCACCGGGCGACGTCGTAAAGTGGAACCAATCACTGACGGCGTACGTGAATGCGTCTTTCGCGGAAGGCTTTGGCTTCCACTTGCTCGAAGCGATGGCATGCGGGCGACCGCTGATCTCGACGATGTATAGCGGGCTGACCGCGTTCTTCGACGACCGCGTCGGGCTGGTGATTCCGCACACGCTGATCGCCACGAGTAACGAGATTTACGCAGGACAGTGGGCCGACCCCGACGACGATGCGATGATCGCCGCGATGCGTCGCATCTACGCAAACCGCGACGAAGCGCGGAGCCTCGGTGCGGCCGCAGCCGCACGGGCAAGGCGGTTCACGTGGCGCGATACGGGCCGCCAGCTGCGCCGCGTACTTGTGCAATACGACCTACTACCGAAGGGGTAATCGATGGCGACGGCGATTGCCACGCTAGTGCTGAACGATGGCGATGCCGTTGGGAACGACGTCCTTGGCATGGCGAAGGCACTGCGTGCGCGCGGCGAAACCGTACGCTTGTTCGCGGAAAAATCGCGACTCAACGAGGAAGTGTATCCCCTCTGCGAACTACGCGGGACGAGCGACACAGTGATTTATCATCACTCCATGCAGTGCGACATCGCGGTGTCAGTCGTGGAAAGTGCGCGTGGCCGCGCGATCGTGAAATACCACAACGTGACGCCGCAACGCTTCTTCAGCGGGGTCGATGCCGACGCGGTTCGCAGTGCGGAAGTCGGTGTGCAACAGGCGGTGCGAATGGCGAAGGCGGGCGTACGAATCTGGGTCGATTCGGCTTATAATGGCCGCGATTTGGCACATCTCGCGCCCGGCACGTCGTGGCAAGAACTCTCGCCATTCCACCAGGCCGATGACCTGATGGCCAGCCATCCGGATGCCGAATCGCTCGGCGGACTCGATGCGTGGGCGACGACGTTCCTGTGCGTGGGCCGTGTGGCACCGAACAAAAATGGCCTGCTCGCGGTTGAGGCATTCGCGGAATATGCGGCGACATTCGAACCGCAGAGTCGACTGATATTCGCGGGCGAACACATCTACCCGGCATACTCGGAACGGATCGCGTTGCGGGCGAACGAACTCGGCGTCGCCGACCGCGTGATCTTCGCCGGCCGCGTCACGGTGTCGCAGTTGAAGGCGCTGTACCTCAGTGCCGATGCGCTACTTGTCACGAGCGAACACGAAGGCTTTTGCGTGCCACTGCTTGAGGCGATGGCGCTCGGCGTGCCGGTGGTTGCGGTGCCACTGACGGCGGTGCCGGACACCGCCGGGGATGCCGCATTTTATGCCGACGCCAACGCCGAGGCACTCGCCCGCACGCTGGCCGACGCCGTGAATGATGGCCCACGCCGCGAGCAACACCTGCTGAACGGTCGCCACCGCTACGACCGGCACTTCTCGACCGACGCCATCCGCCGCCGCTTCGCCGAACTGCTGTCAGCGTGATGTTTGGCGTGTAAAAATGAACGGTGCTGCACCAACGCGGGCACCTACGAAAGTGACTCATGTCGACACGCCGTTACTTGCTCGTTCGCCTCGGTCGGTTGCTGACGTACCCCGTTCGCCGACGGTTGCGCGAATTTGAAGCGATGTGCGAACGGCCCGAGGAAGTGCAAGCGGCGCGGCTCCAACAGATCATTCGCAAACAGACGAATACCGGTTTCGGCAGCGATCACGGCTTCCAATCGATACGCTCTTTGGACGATTATCGGAACCAAGTGCCGATCGCGCCGTACGAGTACGTTGCACCGTACATCGACAAAGTGCAGGCGGGCGATACGCGGGCATTGCTCGCCGATGCGCGGGTTCACATGTTCGCGTTAACGAGCGGCACGACGGCATCGCGGAAGCTCATTCCCGTTACGCAAGATTACCTGAACGCTTACAAACGCGGCTGGAATATGTGGGGCGTTCGCATGTATCGCGACCATCGGGGGCGCGGGATTGCGATGCGACCGATCGTGCAAATGGTCGGCGACCCCGACGAGTTTCGCACGCCGTCGGGGATCATGTGCGGCAACCTTTCGGGGTACACGGCACAGGTGCAAATGCGACTGATTCGCCGACTGTACGCGGTGCCGCCGATCAGCGGGAAGATCAAAGATTCCCTCGCGAAATACTACGTGGCGCTGCGGTTCAGTATCGGGCGGAACGTCTCGCAGTTCATGGCCGCGAACCCGAGTACGCTCACGCAACTCGCGCGGATACTCGATTCGGAAAAGGCGTTTTTGCTCAAAGACTTGCACGACGGCACGCTGCGCGGCGACCTCGATATTTCTCCCGAAGTCCGTGCGGTGCTGGTTTCCAAGCTCAAACCGCAACCCGGGCGGGCGCGGGAACTCATCGCGATGGCGGGGCAGAACGGGCGGCTATTCCCGAAAGATGTCTGGGCGAGTGAGGGCGTGGCGATCGGCACGTGGACCGGCGGCAGCATGGGGCCGTACCTGCGGCAACTGCCGCACTACTACGGCGACACGCCGATTCGCGACCTCGGATTGCTCGCCAGCGAGGGACGCATGACGATCCCGTTCGCGAACGGCAGCCCGTCCGGCGTGCTCGATATCGCTTCGCATTATTTCGAATTCGTACCCGAATCCGAGATCGATTCCCCGCAGCCAACCGTCCTCGGCGCACACGAAATTCGCGAAGGCACGAACTACTACATCCTGCCGACGACTGCGTACGGGTTGTACCGCTACCACATCTCGGACCTCGTTCGCGTCAACGGCTATTTGGGCCGCACGCCGATGGTCGAGTTCATCGGCAAAGGGCACCGCTTCGCCAACATGACGGGCGAAAAACTCAGCGAACACCACGTGACGAAGGCCGTCGATGCGGTACTGAAGTCCGTGTCGCAACCGATCACCGGTTACACGGTGGCACCCGTTTGGGACGAGAACGAACCGCACTACGTGATCTTTCTCGAAGAGACCGACACGACGAATGACAGGGTACTGTCACAATTCGTGCGCGGGTTGGAACGCGAGTTGTGTAATCAGAACATCGAGTATGCGGCGAAGCGGGAAAGCGCGCGGCTCGGGCCGTTGCGCGTGGCGATCATTCCGACGGGAACGTGGCAGTTGTGGGATCGTGCGCGGCTAGCGCAAACGGGCGGCGCGGCCGAGCAATACAAGCGACCGTGCCTGATGGGCGACACGAGCTTTTTCGCCTCGATGCCCGTCATGCACCAGCGCCGTTTCGACGACGAATCATGAGCCGACGGGGCCAGGCCCACGACCGCCCTTGCGGCGTAACAACAGCTTCTGGATCGCGGTTTGCCGCAGTTTTGGCACCGGTTTATCGTGCTCGTCTTCGATTTCGCCGACGATTTCTTCGAGTACATCTTCGAGCGTAAGAATCCCCACGACGCGATTCGCATCCGTACCATCGCGAACGACGGCGAGGTGGCGATGCGACTTCTTGAACACGTTGAGCGCGAAAGACACCGGCACATTCGCATCGAGGAATACCGGTTCGTAGACTGCATCGATCAGTGTCACAATGCCGCTGAGGCTGAAGAGATAGAAGAGATCCTTCGTGTTGACGACGCCGACGATCGTATCCGGCGTGCCATCGAAAATCGGCAATCGCGTGTGCGCGCCTTGCCGCACGAACGCCAAAACTTGGTCCGGTGGCGTCGACACATCGAGCGATGCCACCTTCTCCCACGGCACCATGCAATCTCGCACTTTCTTGTCGGTCAGTGCGAATACGTTCATCACCACATCAGCTTGTTCGGGAGACATCAACCCCGCTTCTTCGGTGTCTTCGATCAGCAACCGAAGCTCGTCGACCGAGTAGATTTCACCATCTTCGGAAGCGGGTTTATAACCGAGGCGACGGAGGAACCAGTTGCTCGTGCCGTTCATCGATCGCACGACGGGGCGTGCCACTCGCGAACAAAAATTGAGCGGCGTCGCGATCAGTAAACCGATGCGTTCGGACGATTGCAGCGCCGCGATCTTCGGCATCTGTTCGCCGAACACGACGTGCAAGAACGTGATGAGTGCGAGCGTGAGGATAATGGAAATCGTTCGCGTGGCCGCGCCCTGCCATGCATCTGGAAGATTCGCAAACAACGGTGCGATCAGCGCCGCGAGCGCCGGTTCGCTGACGAACCCGAGCGCGAGCGACGCGATCGTGATGCCGAGTTGCGCGGTGGCCACGCTGTCGTTGAGATTTTCGATTGAGAATAGAAGTGCCTTCGCGCGGGCGTGGCCCTGGTTCACGAGTTCTTGCACGCGCGTTTTGCGGATGGCCACGAGCGCGAACTCGGCAGCCACGAAGTACGCATTCAGCAGGATTAAAAGCGGAATCGCGACGAGGCCAATGTAGACTGTCGTCCACTCGATATGGGTGTGCGGGTCGGTGGCGAACGGAAGCATTGGGGCCGCATGACCGCACAACGAAGGTTCGCCGCGTGACTATCACGCGGCGCGGGCGTTCACGGCGCGGTACGTGAACGCAGTTAGTATAGGACTCAAAGCAATCGTCGCGATTGTTTCTCCAGTGCCGCCGCGGCGTACGTCAAACCCTGTCGCAACGCGGTTTGACGGTCGAGGTCGGTGTGAAACTCATGGCGAACGCCGATTGCGTTCAGCTTCTCGTGGAGTCGATCGTTCCCGCGAAACCATCGGGAATCCGGCGGACATGCAAACCAGATGTGCGGCGGGAAATCGTGCGGGCGAACTTGCAGAACGGCGGTGTCTTGCCGCGCCGATTCGCGCCGCGGGTAGAGCGCATCGAGCGGCGTACCCTCGCCGTAAAGTTCGTGGAAATCGCACGCGCCATCGATGCTGACGACGACGGGGAAGCGTTCGGGGTAGCGAAACCCGAGCCGCAGCGCCGCCTGCCCACCACTGCCGATACCGACAAGCGCATTCGCGGGCCTGCCGAAAACGCCTGTCGTCCAAGGCAGAATCGCATCGATCAACAGCGTCTCCGCCGTCCGCGTCCACCACGTGACACCCCCATCCGGTGCCACGCAGCCCATGCCGCGTTCGATGAACATCGCAGGGTAATCTGGTAGCGCCTCAGCGAAATCGCGAAGGAACAGCACCCGCGCGAGCAGTGGTTCCGGGCGAAACCAATCGACGGCCACGCCGCCAACATCGTCGCGATTCCAACCGGAATATATCACGTGATTGTCAATCCCGTGCATTAGGCACCGCGAGTCGATTCAGCGCTTTCGCCAGCGATTCCATCGGTAGGCCGACGACGTTACTCGTGCTGCCTTCGATGACGGTGAGATACGGATCGGTCGGGAATTCCAGCGAATATGCGCCGGAGCAACCCTCCCATTTTCGCGACGCGATGTAGGTGTCGATCTCGTCTTTGGAGAGTTCCACCATGCGAACGAGGCTGCGTTCTTGCCACATGTACTGCATGTTACTCGGGCGAACCCAGAGGCAGACGCCCGTCCAGAGTTCGTGAACGCGACCGGATAGGCCGTGGAGAATCTGCCGTGCGTGGGCTTCATCGTCGGGCTTGCCGATGACTTTGCCATCGAGCCAACCGACGGTGTCGGCGGCGAGCACGACGCCTTCATCGACCGTCATCGCGACGTTGTCGGCTTTGAGCCACGCGAGTTCGCCGACGTACTGCCGGCAACTGCCGAGGCGAGCTTCGGTCGGTTCATCGACGTTCGACGGTTGCACGTCGAAGGTGTACCCGTGCGTTTCGAGGAGCCACTTTCGGCCCCACGAACCGCTCGCCAAAATCAGCCGATACGGGAGCGATTGCGCGTTCATTTCCGGAGTGCCTCTTCGAGCGCGGGCCACAGGCGGTCGGGTGACAGTTCGCCGAAGCATATCGTACCGCGCGGGCATTGTTTGAGGTAACTGCCCGCACACGGCACCGTCGTTTCGACGGCACCGGCCATCGAGCCGTACGGCCCGTGCCGCACGATTTTGGTACAAGTGTACGGGGCCACGCACGGTTTGCCGAGCGCTGCCGCGAGGTGTAATGGGCCGGTATCGTTGGCGAGCATCGCATCGGCGGCCGCCAGAACGGCGGCCAATCGCGGCAGCGATGTCTTCCCCGTAAGGTCCAATGTCGAACCATGTAACTGGTTTGTGATCGCGGCTGACAATGCGATGTCATCGGTTGCGCCAACGAGAATCGCGGTGCCACCAAATTGCGATTGGAAGCGTTGCAATAACGTCGCGAACGACTCCGGGGGCCAGCGCTTCGTAACCCACTTTGCCCCCGCCGCCACGCACAGCCACGGTCGCGGATGGGCAGCGAACCGCTTCGCAACGTCATCGGCTTCTTGTGGGTCGATCGGCAACACGAACTGCTTCGGGCGATCCCCCGCACCTAGAAATTCCGCCATTCGCCAATAGCGATCCACCGCGTGAATCCGATCCGCATCGGGGACGGCCACGCGGTGCGTGTAGGCGTACGCCGATCCTTCCCGCGCATTCGCAAAGCCGATCTTGCGCGGCGCGCCGGTCATCAAGCACATCAGCCCCGTTCGCAATAAACCCTGCAAATCGAGCACGCAATCGAAGTGATAGCCGCGCAGTTCGTTCGCCAGTTGCAGGCTGTAGCGAAGTGCGCCAACGGTGTTGCGGAACGCACCGCGATCGAACGCGACCACGCGATCGAGGTGCGGGTGATGTTCCAGTAGCGGGGCGAACGAGCGGTTGACCACCCACGAAATGTGACTATCGGGGAACCGCTGACGTAGGGCTGTCAGCACCGGTAACGCATGGACGATGTCGCCCAGTGCGCTCGGTTTCAGGATCGCGATGCGTTGCGGTGAGGTTCGTTCGTACATCTTCCGCTTCATGATAGGGAAGATTGCATGCCACAGATTTCCGATGTAGTTGAGGCGGGCTAACCGCAGAATGTTTACTTCTTGTACGCGGCGCGGTCGCGATGGAACCCAGGATCGATTCAAACGCCGTATTCGGCACCGGTTCCTCCGCCATACTTCGACACTTATACGTCCGTCTGCCGCGAGATGTTGGAGATAATGCCAGCAAAGTGCTTTCGTGAAGTGCTACAATGTCGCAGAGGTACACACGATGAATCTGCCGATTCGATTCCCGAAAGACGAAGACGTGATTGCCGATGAGGTTGCGCGGTTCCGGGCATTGACGCCCGAAGACCGCATGCGGTCGATCCGAGGCATACTCGCCGCCGGTGCGCTCATGATCTCGCGTTCGCCCAAAGCCGACTTCCTCCGCGAATACAGCCGCGAACAAGAGGAATTCGCCCAACGTTCGATCCGCGAATTCGTGGCGCGCCATGCCAGCTGACTCCGATTTACTGACTGGTGATTTAATTCGCGCGGTCGAACTTCTCTCCGAGACATTCGCTGCCAAGTCGATTCGATACGCGCTCATTGGTGGTCTGGCGACGCTGATGCGGGGTCGACCGCGATTTACGCAGGATGTGGACATTCTTCTCGACGCGCCTCAAATCGTTTTGCCGAGTCTCCTCGAAGAGTTAACGCGAGTCGGATTCGATCTCGATCTCGTTACCGTTAATCCGGGAGTACGTTCGGGAACATGTGACATCGTTCCGCTTCGGATCGGTGCGAATCGACTGGATCAAACCCGTTCTTCCTCTCTACGAGCGTACGCTCACCGACGCATCAATTTTAACCTGAACAGAAGGGCACCCGCTCAAAGTCGCCACTGCCGAAGGGCTGATTCTCACCAAGATGGTGGCGTTCCGACCTCAAGACAAGTCGGACATCGAAACACTTCTGGTCGCAAACTGGGAGGAGATCGATTTGGCGGTGATCCGGCAAGTATGGTCGGTCGTAGCAGTAGGTGAACAGGCACGTACCGCATGGTTGGAAGAAGCCATTTCGCGTCTCGTTTCGCAACGAAAATGACATTCCCTTGCGATCAAAAGGCGAGCGGTGGGTGTTAGCCGTGTTAGCCCATGGATCAGCCACCATCATATGCAGTTTCCATGCGTGGAAATTGCCAACGGAATTCGGCGTTTAGCCGCGCCGCGTAGGCTTTGCGAAGCGCGGGGCGCGAACTTTCAAAACATTCACAACACATCCAACATCACTGAGCCGATTCCCCGCAAGGGGTCGGGTGAAGTCTCCGACGGTTCCACCCGACCCCTTGCGGGGAATCGGCTCGGAACGACCGAAGCGTCCACACGATTCGCCAAAGTCAAAAGCTTTAGGACGAATTGACGTAAGTCGGAATTCGCGTACGTCGATGTTATTTTGCTACGAACCCGAGTTGCGCGACACAACTGGCAGCAGCATGATGACGCCGACGAGCGCCAGCCCGGCGACCACGTACGGCAACGTGTGCGAATCGTGCATCTGGAACGCCACGCTGCCGACGAACGGCCCGAGGATGCGACCGAGCGACGATGCCGACTGGCCGACGCCGAGGATTTCGCCCTGCCGGTTTGGATCGGCCCGTTGCGAAATGAGCGAGGAAATCGACGGGTTCACGAACGCAAAGCCAGTCACGGCGATGGCGAGCGCGAGGTAGAACATCGGCTCGACGGCGGCGGCCAGCCCCTGGAACAGGTGCGATGTGCCGTACGCCACGACGCCGAGCGCACCGAGGCCGAGCAGCATCAGCGCCACGCCGATGCTCATCATCCGTTCTTCTTTCCAGCGGCCAACGAGCGGACGGTACAACCCGCCTTGTGCGACCATCAGCACGAAGCCGACGAACGCGAACACGAGGAAGTTCCCGCGGTCGTCCATGTTAAACGCAGCCTTCGTGAACTGCGCAAGCGTCGCCTCGAAGTTCGCGAAACCGAAGATCGCAAGGAAGTAAATGACGATGAGCGGCCCGATGAGCGGCGATTTGATCACGTTCAACGAACGCTTCATGCTGAACGGTTCTTTCTCCTGAACGTGCCCCGATGGCTTCCGCGTCTCCGGCAACAACAGCACCGCCAACACCGTGGCCACGAGCGACAGCACGGCGGCAATTGCACCGACGCCCCACTGTTGTTTTTCAAAGAGTTCCAAGCCGAAATACGCGATGAGCGGGCCGAACGTGAAGCCGATGCCGAACGCTGCGCCGATCAGCGCCATGCCCTTCGCCCGCTTCTCCGGCGTCGTGCAATCGGCGATTACCGCCGCCGCCGTGCCGATCGTTGCTCCCGCCGCCCCCGCGCCGATCCGCGAGATCAGCATCAGGCACAACGCGAGTACCGATGATTCTTTCGGCAACGAAACGGCGAACGCGAACAGCGAGTAAAAGACGATCGAGCCGAGCAGCCCGAGGATCAGGATCGGACGGCGACCGATGCGGTCCGACATGCGGCCCCACATCGGCGACAGCAGGAATTGCATCACGGAGAACGAGGAAAACAGCGTGCCGATAATGACTCCGCGGAGTTCCTTCGAGTAATCGAGCATGTACTCGTCGGCCAGTCGCGGCATGATCGGCAGCACGATCCCGAAGCCGAGAAGGTCGATGAACACGACGAGAAACACGATAAACATCGCGGACTTCGGCGGGCCGGTGGGCGCAGGTGCGGGGGGCGTCGTGTCGTTCATGCGCGTGGGTATCGTTCTTCGTGCGGGTAGCAGGGCAACAGCATCAGTAAAGATACGCCGCACCCCCCACCCGGCCCACCCTGCTTTCGTTTGCGTGGGAAATGACGGTCGGAAATACTTTTTAAAAACCGACGATATTTCTGTTGGCTATCGATTCTGGAGCTGTCATTATCGATTTATACCAACACTTCAATCTTAAGCGCGTTTCCAATTCGGAGGCTCTCATGCGTAAGTTTCTGTCGGTCGTCTGTTTCTGCGCGGGTTTGCTCGCGATCATCCTCGGCATGAGCAACACGGCGTGGTCTGTACCCGGGAGTGAGTTTTGCACGCCAATCCAATGCAATATTGGTGCCCAGCGCGATAGTGCCGGCAGGTGTTGTTACGGCGGTGGCAGCCGCGGCTTCTGTTACACCGCCTTCGATAAAACGTGTACTGGTGTCGGTACTTTTAACTGTTCTGGAGTTTATTTTAGCAACAACTGCACGGTTGAAACGGCAGAGACCTGCAACTTCGACCGCCCGCATTGTACCGGCAATTCCCCCTAATTTAACCGTTTTGCAATTCGATTTACTCTTGTTCGGTTTCCGCCTGATTCAGCAATCGTGAAAGTCTAGCATGAGCCGTTACTTACTATCGGTTTGTTTCACATTCTATCTTGCAGGCACCATTCGTGCGGGCGAGGAATTAGTAGTTACCGCCAGTGCCGGACTACGGCAAACCGTCGAGTCGGTCCGCACGTTACAATCTCACCTGCGTTGCCGGAATCTTGCAGATGGCGTAGCGACGACGCTGCAGGAAAATTACTGGCAGGACGGTGACAAGAAACGATCTCGATTATCCTCCGATGGTATTGTTACGAATCAGCCCGGAACGAAGGTCAAAGTGGTCAACGAGGCCGCCGTTCGCAACGGGCGTGTGACAAAATTGGAGAGCGTCATTAAAGATGGAACTCCTCCACAAAATCAGGCGCGTATCAGTCAAAGCCCTCACGATGTCAACCTCGAACTGTCGCATCGCGTCTGGAATTCATTCGGGTTGACTGTAACCGACATGCCGAAGGTCTGGCTGGTCGATGTCATAACGGGGAATCGCGAGTGGACGTGGACGGCAAAGTGGGCCGACCTCAACGGCGTCCGCACAATCCATCTGCAAACCACCCGAACGGACACATTTGGCGACAGTGTTACGGAGGTCTGGCTCGATCCGAAAGAAGGATATTGGCCGAGAAAAATGATGGTGTATGGCCCGGCGAGCAAGACAACTCGGGACGATCCCGCTGTCCTCAAAGAAGTCGCACGATTTCATCCTCCGTACAAGCAGACGGGAATTTCGTTTCCTGCAACGGTCAAGAATCGGTTTCGTGCAACTGATGGGGCAAAAATCAACTGGGTGTCAGAAGCGACTATTGAAATTGAAGACGTTCGAATTAACGAACCGATCCCCGACTCGACATTTGGTCTGGCAATTCCTCCAGGCTTTTGGGTCATCGACCGCATCGCGGGTTCGAGTTACACGATGGGCGAGAATGGGAAGCCGAAGGGTACACCGCAACCGATTGTGCCTGTTCCAGACTCGCATCCACTCGAAGCGGAAACCTCGAGTTGGCCATTGTCGAATTACTTGCTGATCGTTGGCGGGGTCATCGGCTGTCTCGCCGCAGCAAGACTCTGGATGAAACGACGAACTGCATCATCGCAAGTTGCAGGAGGGACATCGTGAAACGCAATCTTATCTTCATTTCCCTCGGGTCATTTGCGATTGTCGCGTGCGTCTTGACCGCGCTTCGTGGCAAGTCGATTTCATCCGATTCGCAAACCGACAATCGGCCGATCGAATATCGTGCGACAACTGACATAGGCGAATACAAACCGGGCGAAAACGTCGTCGCCGAAATTCCGATCCGGAATCGGTCGGCGCAACCCATCCGTTTATTCGGCATCCGAACCGGCTGCGGGTGCATTTCCGCCAAATGGCGAGCGAAGGACGGCAATTCCGAACCGCTCGATGAGGTTTCCGTTTCCGCAGGGGATACGGTAACATTTCTCATCTCCACTCGCACGACAATGGGCCAGATGGTAATATCGACGCGAGTGTATTTTCAAACGGATCATCCGGATTTAGTCGACACGAGCGTCGATATTCAGGGACGTGTGACGCTCGGCGTGTCCACTGTACCGGAAGCGATCGCTTTCGATCCGATCTATACCGGTGAAGCAACCACAGCGAAGATACGGATCAATGACCATCGAACATCGGCAAATCGAGGGCCACTAAAATTCACATCGGACCACTCGGCAATTTCGGTAACGTCAGTAATACCAAACGGTTCCGATCGTCCACCCCACGAATACGATGTGGTATTGAGCTTCACATCGAACGAAGTGACAGCGGTTTCTCACTCAATTCACGTTGCAAACGATACTGGAGAAATCCTGGGACGCATTTCGTGTACGGGTCGCGTACTTGCCGTCGCGGAACTCGTGCCATCGGTTGTCATCCTTCCGCGGTCGGGGAATCCCGACCCCAACGAAGCGCGAGTCGAGTGTCGATCGCGCACGCCAGTTCGACTGTTTATTGACGAAGTACCACCTAGCGATTTGACCGTGCGAATCGATGGGAACACGGTAGTCGTTCGCAAGTCGGATCGTGCGAAGTTGCAAACGCATCGACTCCGACTTCGCGCACAAACGCAGGACAATCGCGATTACCCGATTACGTTGTCGATCACGTGCGTCGAGTAGAGAAATGTTCTCACCGGGAGCAATGCCATGCGACCACCCCTCGCGCATTCAAAGCGATTCCAGGGCTTCAGCCTTCTAGAACTGATTGTCGTGTTGTCGATCATTTCGATTTTGATCGGCCTGCTGTTGCCTGCGGTTCAACAGGTGCGGGCTGCGGCGGCACGAATGCGATGCGGGAACAATCTTCGGCAACTCGGTTTGGCACTACACCACTACCAGACGATGCACGAGAGCTTTCCGCCCGCTATCGAAACCGACACGAAAAAAATGCGGTTCCTGACGTGGCAAGCGCGTCTGCTGCCGATGCTCGATCGCACCGCCCTCTGGGAACAGACCGTTGCCGCGTTTGCCGCAACCCCCGAGTTCACCGAACCGCCGCACCACGCGCTGCTCGCGACCGTGCTTCCCGTTTTGACTTGCCCCGCAGATGGTCCAGCCCAAGTCACGCAAGTGTTCATACCTCAAGTTTACTTCCCACCGACGCCTAATCCGCCCCAAAATCGCATCGGGTTGACGACGTATGTGGGGGTCAACGGATTGAGCCGAGATAGGAAAGATGGGATTCTTTATGCCGGTTCGCACGTTCGCCCGACGGACATCACGGACGGGCTGAGTTCCACCCTTATGGTAGGCGAACGACCTTCCAACTATCGGTTTAAATACGGTTGGTGGTACGCCGGTGCAGGGGCCTCTCGAACTGGTGGCATCGACAACAATTTGGGTGCGCGAGAAGCCATCGCGGATTTGGACGATCTGATTTCGTGTACGTATCCGCCGAGGACTTTCGGGCCGGGAACGATGCGCGATCCGTGCGATGCCATCCACTTTTGGTCGTATCACATAGGCGGCGCGCACTTTTTGTTTGCCGATGGCTCGGTTCACTTTCTTCGCTACGAAGCCGATACTATCTTGGCTTCACTTGCGACCCGTGCCGGTGGCGAAATCGCGAGCTTGGATTGATTTCCCCTGCTTTCTGCTGCAATCGGCATTCTCGCGGCGATATTTCTTGCGACGCGAAAGAGTTCCTCCGATGCAAATGCGACGAATACCCCACACTGCGCTGCTACCTCGCTGAATGGCACGACGACGCAGGCTGAGGCGCTTTCCTCATACCACCAAGCAGTTGTGGAAGCCCGTTGTGAGTGCGTGGCGGTCGAGGTTCTTGCCGATGAACACGAGCTTATTCACGCGGGGTTCGCCCTGCGCCCACGGTTTGGATGGCACCGCATCGAGTTGCATGTGGACGCCCTGAAAAACGTGCCGTTTCGCATCGCCGCGAATGCTCAGAATGCCCTTCATGCGGTAGATGTCTTGCCCTTTCGTTTGCAATAAATCCGAGATCCAGGCGTTGAACTTCTTGATGTGCAAGTCGCCGGGCACGACGAAACCTACGGAGGTTACGTCTTCATCGTGGCGATGCTCGTGTTTGTGCTCGTGCGTATGTTCGTGATCGTGCCCGCAGTCCGGGGCGCAGGCTTCTTCGTGCTTGTGGTCGTGTTCGTGCGTTTCGGCCTTCAAGAAGTCTGGCTCGAAAGACAGCACGCGATTGAGATCGAACCCGCCGACGTTCAGGATCTTGTCCATGTCGATGATGCCGCGGTCCGTGCGATAGACCTTCGCCACCGCGTTCATTCGCCGAATGCGCCGTTCGAGTTCGTCGAGTTCGGCGGGTGTTACCAGATCGGTTTTGTTCAACAAAATCACGTCGGCGAAAGCGATTTGCTCGGTCACTTCTTTGGATCGGCCGATCTGCTGGCTCGCATGTTTCGCGTCGATGACGGTGACGATCCCATCGAGCCGCGTGCTCGCCCGGATGTCGTCGTCGGCGAAGAACGTCTGCGCGACCGGCCCCGGATCGGCCAGCCCCGTGGTTTCGATGAGGATGTAATCGAACTTGTCGCGACGCTTCATGAGGTTGCTGAGAATGCGAATGAGGTCGCCGCGAACGGTGCAGCAAATGCAGCCGTTGTTCATCTCGAAAATCTCTTCGTCGGCCGCGATCACGAGTTCCTGATCGACGCCGACTTCGCCGAATTCGTTCTCGATCACGGCAATTTTCTTACCGTGATTCGCAGTGAGAATGTGGTTGAGCAACGTCGTCTTGCCCGCACCCAGGAAGCCCGTGAGGACGGTCACAGGTACAGTTTGCATCGCAGTCGGGGGCATGGCACTTCTCGGGGCGGTTGGGTTTCGGTTAATATATGTGCGAAGTGTGACGTGTCGAAATGCGAGTCGCGCCGTGCGCTGGCGAGCGGCACGGCGTGAGCGTGCCGAGGCAGGACGATAGTCACAGCCCCAGCCATGCGCGGACGCCCAACTCCACCAGGGCCAATTCAGTTGGAGAAAGCACGCCGAGTCGTCGGATCAGTCGGGGACGCGGCACGGTCACCAACCCCTGCGGATCGAACGCTCCTGGCTTGAGAAACGGCTTCGGTATAACCACCTCAAACGCTGTTCCGGTCACACTCGTGGTGTGCGGTACCAGAGCGAACAGCACCCGGTCGGACGGACCGGGGTGTACGCTCAACAGCAGACATGGCCGGACCTTGGCAGTCATGCCGAGGTCGGTCAGCCATATTTCTCCCCGGTCAACCGGCAGGGGCGGCATCGGCGGCCTCCGCGAGGTCATATAAGCGGAAAAGCTCGTCAGCCAGTTGCTCAAACGTCTCAACAGGCAAATCGCCACCTCCGGTGGGACGACGGCGCAATAGTTCGACGAGGACGGCTTCACCTTCGGCATCGGGAAGGGCGTCGAAAGCGGTCAAAAGTTCCTGCGCGATTGCGGTCATGGTATTCTCCAAGGTTAATTCATCCTACCAGCCCGGAGTGGTCGATGCCACCTGATCCGTGGCAAGTGACACGATGCCCTCCGCTTACATCGATTGATTGAACGAGACCCGGCCAAAATCGAGCGTTGCTCTTGCGACACGGATGCGTTACAGTCTTGGTGGGTAACGACACCGAGGATGCGACATGACTTTCGGCGATGAAGACGACGTTGGCTATGCCACCGCAGAGGGCCGCGACTGGCCGAGTGTGCGGCAGTTTAACGTGTTTTTAGCCAACCGCATGGGGGCACTTCTGGACCTCGTCAAGCGGTTCGAGTTGACCGACGTGAAGATCGTCTCGGTTACGATCATCGAGACTTCGGATTGCGCGATCATCCGCCTCGTCACGAACCACTACGAACGTGCGTTCGAGGTGCTGTCGAATGCGAAGTTCGCCTTCACCGAAAGCGATTTGCTCGTCGTGAAGTTGCCCGACAACGATCAGCCACTGCTGACGATAACCAAGGCCCTTCTCAGCGGCGAGATCGACATTCACTACGCCTACCCGCTACTCATCGGCGTCGGCCCGATGGGCAGCACGGCACTGGCGATTCACGTCGATGACTTCGAGAGTGCCGTGAGTACGCTGCAAGGCCAAGGCTTCACGCTGTTCAACGAAGCCGACCTCGACGACTGATCACCGAACGAGGGTTTTGGCAGCATTCAGCGTGTCGCGATACTCGACGGTGCCTTGTAGATTCTTGATGTCGGGGTCGTGTTCGATTACGGGAAAATTGCGATACCCATCGCGGAGCGCCTCGCGGAAATACGAGAGCGCCGTGGCACGATCTTCCGGATTCTTGGTCGATGTGAGCGAGTAAACATTCGATGCCTGATATTCGATTTCGGGGTCACGGCTGAGTAGCAGTGCGATCTGGATCGCTTCGTGGGCTTCTTTCCGGCGTTCGAGGCGCGCGAGAAGAACTGCTCTCCCCGCGACGGATTGTGCATGTTGCGGCGCGATGGCGACGGCTTGCGTTATGGCCTCCAGGGCCAGTTCGGTTTCGTTGAGGTAGTCGCTGAGAACGTGAGCTTTATTGTGCCATGCGGCCAAGTACAGCGGGTTGAGTTTGGCGGCCGCGTTAAAGTCTGCGAGTGCCTTCAGCGGCTCTTTCGCCAATCGATTCACGCCGCGTGCGACGAGGTCGATTTCCGTGGTCGGTTCGATTCGGTCGGCTTCGTCCCGATCGTGCTTCGCGGCTGCCGCATCGTTCGACTTGTCGTGGAGTGCCGCACGCAAATAGAGCAGGCTGATTTTTGGACCACCCTGCGCGAGTGCCAGGCTCGCATCGGCCAATGCCCCTTTCGTGTTACCTAATCTGTGACGGACGATCGCACGCTGCCAAGACGCCATCGGAAAATCGTCGGGGCAGTCGATCGCCCGAGTGAACTCGGCTTCCGCTTCCGGAAAACGAGCCATGTGATAAAGAATCAATCCGCGATTGTAACTCGGTCGCGGATCGTTCGGAGAGAGCGGCTTCGCCACTTGGAATCGCTCGATCGCGCGCAGGTACTGGCCCGTCGTTTGATAGCAACATGCGAGCATAAAGTGTGCGGCAAAATGACTCGGTTCGCGTTCGGTGACTACCAACAGTTGCTTCTCGGCTTCACGCAATTCCCCTCGAGCGACCGACGCAGCGGCAGCGAGGAACAAATCGATCGTGGCCGTTCGATCCGTCGTCACTGTGGGGATACTGGCTTTCAGCCCGGCATCGCGGGTCCACTCGGCCAAATTGCGTCGCTGGTTCCACACGGCCTGTGGGATGCCATCCGGCGGATAACAATCTTCCGCAAGTTGATTCCAACGCACCGCCAGCACCTCGGCGGCGGAACGCTCATCGCCCGTGTCTCGCATCGCGTTCAGCCACTCGGCATGTGCGAGTAGCAACGCCGTCTCGCCCAATTCGTTCCGCAACGACAACTTCTGTTCGTCCGGTAAGCAGCGTACGTTCGCAGAAAGATACCAATCTTTCCGGTCGCCCACGCCGTAGCTGGCCATCCACTGGATGGCCGCGTCGGTTCCGCGTTTGCGACTTGCGAAATCGTTCGGGGCTGCCAGGTCGAGTTGCGAGGTCGCAAGCAACTTGTGAAACTGCGACGATTCCACTTGTGCATTTGAACGGTCTCGTGCACGGGACACATCCGCCAGTAGCACCATCGTCGCGAATAGGGCCAGCCCGGTGATCGTGGCACAGGTTTGGAATGCCACGCGCGGGTTCCGCATGTGCCATTTCACGATCCGTTCGCGCAGCGAGGTGTTTGGCGCGTGCTTCAACGGCTGATTCGCCTGCTGACACCGCAAATCTTCGATCAGTTCCGCAGCCGTCTGATAGCGGCACCTGGGCTTGGGGTCGAGCAATTTTCGCACGATCGCATCGTAAGCCGGCGTCACTTCGGGGTTGATCTCGCTCGGCAGTCGTGCCCCCGCTTCGCGCTCCGCGATGGCATTTTCCAGGTCGGCCGGCACATTCCGCACTTTCGCGAACGGTAGCTGGCAGGTCAACAGCTCGAAGAACATGACGCCGAGTGCGTAGAGGTCGGTACGCTCATCGACGATCTGTTCCGCCTTCCCCAAGTATTCGCGAATCGATTCGGGGGCCATGTACGGCCACGTGCCGCCGATCTTGTCGCGTGTCTGATTCTTGCGATCGTACGACAAGTTAAAGTCGAGCAGCATCGGCTGACCGTCATCGCTGAACAGCACGTTTTGCGGCTTCAAATCGAGGTGCAGAATGCCGTGCGCGTGGGCGTGCGCCAGCCCATCGGCGACGGCGCGAACGATCTCGATCACCGCGGCCGGGTAGCTCATCCGCGATAAAATCGCCCGGAACGGGTGCGACTCGTCGAACACTTTCGTTTCGGGTGCCGTCGTCGACTGCGATGGTTTCACGATCGGCTCGGTCACATCGGTCGAACCCTGCGGGGCCGAGATCGGTGCCCGCATCGTCGATAATTGTGCGGCCGTCGTCCGAAAGACTTCGCCGCCAATTTTCGGGAAACCGGTCTGCGTGCGAACGTACTCGATCACGTCGGAAAGCGTTTGCTCGCCCAGATACGGCATCTGCACGACGTGGTGCGGGGCACAATAAAAGGCGTTGTGAATCGGCACGATATTCGTGTGCTGCAACTGCGCGAGGCGTTGCGATTCGCCATTCGCTTTCCCCGACAACTTCAGTACGACCGAACGACCGGCTAGTTTGCGTTCGCTCGCCAAATAGACTTGGCCGAATGCACCTTTGCCGAGGTGCCGGGTCAACTCGAAGCCGTGATAAAAGTCGCCGGGGTTCGGAAATCGCGAGGCGTCGACGTCGAGTTCGACGTCCGCCGAAACGTGCGATACGTTTGCGATTCGTGTGAATGCCGATTGCAGCGGTGCGGGGGTCATCGTGAGGTCGGTGCGGTTTCCGAAAATGGGTACCACACTCGTTTGCTCTTCCACCGCTTGCGATTCGGCTTTCAGTTCTGGGAAGGCGACTCGATAGTCCTTGAACGCAACGACCCGACCGACCTGCCTTTGATTTTCGATGTCGCACCGTACGAGTTCGCGCAACACGGATAGGTAATCGGTGTCGCTACGCGAAGGCAGAAAGTCTGCGATGGCGCGCGGGCCATGCTCGCCCGAAGCTTGGAAGGAAACGATTCGCGGGTCGATCCCGCACGCCGTGGGAAGTTGCCGAGTTTGTTGCATGGCCGTTCTCGAAGTTGACCGCTATTCGGTACGACGCGATCGATATCCTGACGATCGCGATGTGGCCGTCGCTCGCGAGTTGCGAGTCGGACAGCCAGCGACGCATTGGGGGATGCGACGCATATTCGTGAAGACGGCGTACTACTAACATGGATGCGCATTACGCAGACTGCAACGGTTGTACCGAAATAAACGGCAAGTCATTTCCGCCGTTGCAACAGATTTCTGCCATTGCGAATAAGTGGTAACATTAGGCATCGACACGAAGCCTGTGCAGCCCTTCAAAACGATTCCGTTTCCTTGCGCAATTCTCCCCCTGACGTTCGTCCGTAAAGTGATGTTACCTACTGGGAGTGGCTGCACGATGTACCGATTGCTGCGAACGACCCGCCTCGAAATGCTCGAAGATCGCACGACGCCAGCGGCGGTGGGGGGACTCGACTTATCGTTCGGCACGAGTGGCCTCGTCGACGTCGCGTTCGACTTGGCGGGATCGAAAGCCGACACGGCGAACGCAGTGGCGGTACAGCGAGATGGCAAAATCCTCGTCGTCGGTTCGGCCCAGAACGGCCCCACCGATGTCGATTTCGCCGTCACCCGTCTGAACGCGAATGGCACGCTCGATACCACCTTCGGCAGCAAGGGTATCGTCGCGATTGGCTTCGACCTCGGCGGTAGCAGCAACATCGATCGCGCGACCAGCGTGGTCGTTCAAAACGATGGCCGTATCCTGGTCGCGGGGTTCGCGCAAATCGATGCCGCCGGCGATTACGACTTCGCCATCGCACGCCTGACGGCCACGGGCGAACTCGATCCGACGTTCGACACCGATGGGCGGCAAACGATCGCGTTCGACTTTGCCGGAAGCACGAACGACGACCGCGCGACCGGTATCGCGCTCGATGCGAGTGGCCGCATCGTCGTCGTCGGCACCGTGGCCCGCGCTACGGCAGGCGACACCGACTTCGGTATCGCCCGGCTCAACGCCAATGGCAGCCTCGACACGACCTTCGATATCGACGGGCGGCAAACCGTCGGTTTCGACCTCGGCGGGAACAACGCCGACGCGGCGGCGGGGCTTGTGGTTTTATCGGACAACCGCATCATCGTGGCCGGTTCGGCGGCAGTCACCGCAACCGGCGATGTCGATTACGCGGTCGCCCGGTTGCTCGAAAACGGCACGCTCGATAGTAGCTTCGATACCGACGGGAAGCAGTCGATCGCGTTCGACCTCGGCGGGAAAAATATCGATGAAGCCGCCGCTTTGGCCGTCGATTCTAGCGATCGAATCGTCGTGGTTGGCACCGTGGAAAGCGGCACGACCGGCGACCGCGACGTCGGCGTGGCTCGCTTGCTTCCCAACGGCAAACTCGATACGAGCTTCGATAGCGATGGCCAACTCGCGCTCGGTTTCGACCTCGGCGGCACGAATCAGGATCGTGCTGCGGGCGTGGTCATCGAACGCGGTACGAATCGAATTCTCATAGCGGCCACGGTCGATCGCGCCACGCCTGGCGACACCGATTTTGCCGTGGCTCGCTTCCTCCCCGATGGTAGCCTCGACGCCAGTTTCGACAGCGATGGCCGTGCTGTGGTTGCGTTCGATCGCGGTTCGTCGAACGTCGACCGTGCGGCGGGTATCGCGTTCGCCCCAGATGGTCGCATCGTCGTTGCGGGCACCATCGACACCACGACGGCGGGCGATACCGACATCGGCGTAGCACGGCTCATTTCCAGTACGAATCTAGCCAATCGCCTCGCGGTCGGCGGTCGCAGCGATGGCACGGCGCTGACTTACGATCTTGCGAATTCGCAGTACGTGCAAGCGGGGAATATCACAACTGGCGCACAGGCGACGATTCGAACCGTGATTGCCGACGTCAACGGCGACGGCTTCGACGACACCATCACCGGCGTCGGCCCTGGCGGAGGTTCGCGGGTTCGCATCGCGCTCGGTATCGATCCGGCGATTGCCCCCGTCGCACTCGTTCCCGCGCCCACGGAGTTCGATGCGTTTGAAGCGGGATTCACCGGCGGCGTGTTCCTCGCGGCCGGGGACATCGACGGCGATGGCAGGGACGAAATTGCCGTCAGCCCCGATGTCGGCGGCGGCGGTCGCGTGCAGATTTATTCGTTCGCGGCGAATGCCGTCGTGCGAACCGACAACTTCTTCGGCATCGACGATCCCGCTTTCCGCGGCGGTGCCCGCGTGGCGATGGGCGATGTCAACGGCGACGGTCGTGCGGACCTCGTAGTGGGTGCTGGGTTCCTCGGCGGGCCGCGCGTAGCGGTGTTCGACGGGAAGAATCTCGGCAAAAGTCAGGCTAGCCCCGGTCGGATCGTTGGCGACTTTTTTGCCTTCCCCGGTAGCGATGCGGCCAATCTGCGGAACGGCGTGTTCGTGACCGTTGGCGATGTGAACGGCGATGGCAAAGCCGAATTGATCTTCGGCGGCGGGCCGGGTGGCGGGCCGCGCGTGTATGCTCTCGATGGCCAACGCATCTCGGGTGGCGATGTCCTCGGTGCGCAGAATAACCCCGTGGCGAACTTCTTCGTGGCGGGCAACGATGCCGCCCGAGGGGGCGTGCGATTGGCCGTGAAAGACATCGACGGCGACAACCGCGCAGACCTCATCACCGCCAGCGGCGAAAACCAACTCGCACGGGTGCGCGTCTACCGCGGATCGACCGTCACTCAACCCAACGGCATGGAACCGCCACTCTTCCAAGAGTTCGACCCGTTCGGCACCGCCATCGCCGACGGCGTGTTCGTGGGGTAAAAGCGATTCGACAGAACGGCAACGACAAATAATCGCTTTGACAATGTTCATTCTCTAAAACCTGGCGAGCGGCACAGCGTAAGCGCAATGCCGGTGAATTAGAGGATAACTGTTGCTTCGGCATAGGTTTGCGTCGGTTGTTCGGGCTTTTTATGGCGGGG
>JAYVXI010000025.1:0-25711 GCA_043785305.1 Limnoglobus sp.
TACCGTCACGGTGACGCCCGTCGCTGGGCAATTCGGTACGGCTACGATCACGCTGACCCTCATCGATGCGGGCGGGCTGACTACGACCGATACGTTTACGATCACCGTCAACCCGGTGACGCCAACGGTGAAGCCCGTCCTGGTTGGGTTCCCGGAGTTTGCGGCGGGGGCCGATGCGGGTGGCGGCACCGCGACGCTGTTTAACGCCGATAAGTCGGTGCGGTTTACCGTCACGCCGTTCGTGGGTTTCACCGGCGGCGTTCGCACTGCGACGGCGGACTTCAACGGCGATGGCGTCGCCGATCTCATCGTGGGCACGGGACCGGGTATCGCGACTCGCGTCGTGATTCTCGATGGCAAAACGCAAGCGGTGCTGTTCTCGGTCGATCCGTTTGAAGCCTCGTTCACCGGTGGCGTCTACGTCTCGGCGGGCGATGTCAATGGCGATGGGATTCCCGATCTCGCGATCACGCCCGATGAAGGTGGCGGGCCGCGCGCGGTAGGCGCGTGACGGGTTACCTTGGCAAGAACATCGCCGCCGATGGCACGCCGGCAGCCCAGTTCGACTTCGATGCACTCGCCGGATTTAGTGGCGGCGTGTTTGTTGGATAGTAGTGGATAGTGATTAGTGGTTAGTTGTTGGTTAAGAAGTTTTACTCGCCACTACTCTTAAGCGTGAATCGCCGTACCGAGCCAGGCGGCGCGGGCGGCTTCGCCGACGCTTTCGGTCAGCGTCGGGTGCGCGTGGACCATCCGCGCGATGTCCTCCGCACTGCCGCGATATTCCATGATCGCCACCGCTTCGGCGATCAAATCCGAGGCGCGTGGGCCGAGGATGTGGATGCCCAACACGCGGTCGGTTTTCGCATCGGTGATGACCTTCACGAAACCATCGGCCTCATCCATCGCCTTCGCGCGGCCACTCGCCGCAAACGGGAACTTGCCCACCTTGTACGGTACGCCCGTCGCTTTGATTTGCTCTTCGGTTTGGCCGACGCTCGACACTTCGGGCCAGATGTAAATCGCACTCGGAATGCAGTCGTAGTTGAGGTGCGGCTTGTGCCCCGCGAGCATGTCCGCGAACGCCACGCCCTCTTCGCTCGCCTTGTGCGCGAGCATCGGGCCGTCGATGAGATCGCCGATCGCGTAGACGCCGGGGACGTTCGTACGGAACTGTTTGTCGACGGGAATCTTGCCCGATTTCGCATCGAACGTCACGCCTGCTTCGGTCAGGCCCAGCCCCGCCGTGAACGGTCGCCGACCGACCGAAACGAGGACGCGATCCCCCTCGAAGCTCACCGGCTTGCCGTCCTTCTCCGCATGGACCGTCACGCTGTCGTACTGCACCGTCGCGCCGGTGACCTTGGTTTCCAGGTGAAACTCGATCCCTTGCTTCGTCAGAATCTTTTGCACGGCGGTTGCGACTTCGCCATCGCAGATCGTCAGGATTCGCGGCAAGAACTCGACGACGGTCACTTTCGAGCCGAGGCGCTTCCACACCGAGCCGAGTTCGAGGCCGATATACCCGCCGCCCACGACGATCAAATGCTTCGGCACTTTGTCGAACGTCAGCGCTTCCGTGGAGCCGACGATGTGCTTGCCATCGAACTTCAGGAACGGCAGTTCGATGCTATCGCTACCCGTGGCAAGCAGGATATTTTCCGCTTCGAGAACGATCGTCGTGCCGTCGGCCGCCGTCACTTCGACTTGTTTGCCCGGCAACAATTTGCCCGTGCCGTAGTGTGCGGTGATCTTGTTTTTCTTGAACAGGAACGCGACGCCATCGGTGAGCGATTTCACGACGCCATTTTTGCGGGTCATCATCTCGGGCAGGTCGAGCGCGATCGTACCGACGCGGATGCCGTGCCGCGCGAGTTTGTGCTTCGTGATATCGTAAAGTTCGCTCGAATCGAGCAGCGCCTTCGACGGAATGCACCCGACATTCAGGCAGGTGCCACCGAGCGCCTTGTTCGTGCGTTTCTCGACGACGGCCACCTTCTTGCCGAGTTGCGCAGCCCGAATCGCCGCCACATATCCACCCGGCCCCGCACCCACAACCACGAGATCAAACTTCTCCGGCATATCGACTCCTGTGAACTTAAATCTCGAACAACATTCGTTCGGGGTTTTCGACGCACTCTTTGATTCGCACGAGGAACTGGACCGCTTCGCGGCCATCGATGACGCGGTGATCGTAGCTGAGCGCGAGGTACATCATCGGGCGGATGACGATCTGATCGTTCACCACGACCGCACGCTTTTGGGTGGCGTGCATTCCGAGGATCGCGGTTTGCGGGGGGTTCAGAATCGGCGTGCTGAGCATCGAGCCGAAGGTGCCGCCGTTGGTGATCGTGAAGGTGCCGCCCATCATGTCGCTCGGCGTGATCTTGTTATCGCGGGCACGCTTGGCGACGTCGGCAATCGCCTTCTCGATGTCCGAAAACCCGAGCGTATCGGCGGCGCGAATCACCGGCACCATCAGGCCCTTCTCGGTACTGACGGCGACACCGATATCGTAGAAGTGCTGCATGACGATGTCGGTGCCATCGATGCGGGCGTTGACCATCGGGAACGCCTTCAGCGCGTTGACGGCGGCCTTCACGAACACCGACATGAAGCCGAGTTTGACGCCGTGCTTCTTCTCGAATTTCTCGTTATATTTCGTGCGTAATTCCGCGATCGCCGTCATGTCGGCTTCGTTGAATGTCGTCAACGTCGCAGTCGTGTTTTGCGATTCGAGCAGGCGTTCGGCGATCCGCTTGCGGATCATCGTCATCGGCTGGCGCGTCTCGCGGCCCGCGATGGCCACTGGCGGTTTCGGGGCGATCGCCATCGTGCCGTTCGGCTTCGCCTGGAAGGTCAGTACGTCTTCTTTAGTGATGCGATTGCCGGGGCCGGTGGCAGCGATTTTCGCGGCATCGAGTCCCGCATCGCCGACCATCGCCCGCGCCGCCGGCGACATCACGATGACATCCGGCGAACCCACCGCGGTCGCCGCAACCGGTGCCAACTTCGCCGTCGGCACGCCCGCCGGATCGATCGTCGCGACCGTCTCGCCGATCTTCACCGTCGTGCCTTCGGGAACGAGGATTTTCAGCACGCCCGCCGACGGAGCCGCCACTTCCACCGAGGCTTTATCGGTTTCGAGTTCGATCAGTGGCTCATCGACTTTGACCGACTGGCCATCGCTTTTCAGCCAACGCGCAATGCGGGCTTCGACGACCGCTTCGCCGACCGACGGGACTTTCAAATCGATGCTCATGTACGTTCTCGCGTCGAGTGGGCGGATGTTCAAGAATCGATGGTAGCAGGCAGCCGTTCGCGTCAGTTCCACTTCCAGTGCGGCATATTCTAGCAGCTTCGCGTTCGATTTCCTTGTTCCAGAACTCGCATTCGGGTTCGGGTTCTTCGACGATTGCGTTCATGGTGGCTACACCTTGACGCCGTGGCTGACGACGATCGAGCCGTTCTTGCCGGAGGTCACCGCGTACTCGCCGGTGGCGGTGAACGCCTTCTCGACGAGTTCTTCCTGTTCGTGGTGGTGAATCGAGTGCGAGCCGGTTGCGGGGCTGGCGCTCGAATCGCGACCGATGTACTCGAAGGAGAATCCCATCGCCCGCAAACGAGGTTCGACGAAGGACCAGCCGCCCATATTTTGCGATTCCTCTTGCACCCACTTCCACTCGTTCGCGCGGCGATACTTCGTGAGAATCGCTTTCAAAACATCGAGCGGCCAAGGGTAAAATTGCTCCAGTCGCAAGATGGCAACATCGTCGGTGCCGAGTGCGATTCGCTTCGCCAGCAGGTCGTAATAGACTTTACCGCTACACAAGATCACCCGCTTCACACGGTCGGCTGCGGGGAGTACGTCGTCGATCACTTCCTGGAAACGCCCGTTCGTGAAGTCCTCAACGGGCGACAGTGGCAACCGCAACAGCGACTTCGGCGTCATCACGATCAGCGGTTTGCGGAACGTGCGTTTCACTTGTCGTCGCAGCGCGTGGAAGTAGTTTGCGGGCGTCGTGAAGTTGCACACCTGCATGTTGTTTTCTGCACACAATTGCAGGAAGCGTTCGGGGCGTGCGGAGGAATGCTCCGGGCCCGCGCCTTCGTAGCCGTGCGGCAGCAACATCACGAGGCCACTCGCGCGGTTCCACTTCGATTCGCCCGAAGCGATGAACTGATCGATGATGACTTGCGCGCCGTTGACGAAGTCGCCGAACTGCGCTTCCCACATGACGAGTGCGTTCGGGTCGTCGAGTGAGTAGCCGTACTCGAAGCCGAGGACGGCGGCCTCGCTGAGGTTGCTGTCGTAGGCATCGAACGCGGCCTGTTTCGGATCGAGACAAGCGAGCGGGCAGTGCGGGTTACCGTTCTTGTAGTCGTAGAGATACGAGAAGCGGTGGCTGAACGTGCCGCGGCGACTGTCTTGCCCGCTGAGTCGAACCGGGTGACCTTCGAGCACGAGCGAACCGAATGCGAGTGCCTCGCCCATACCCCAATCGAGTTTGCCGCGATTCGTCACTTCCATGCGTCGCTTGCGCAAAATCTCCGCGAGCTTCGGGTGTAGCGTGAAGCCATCGGGCACGCGATCGACTTCGGCGGCAATGCGATCTGCCACCGCTTCGGTGATCTTCGTCTCGACGGGGGTGTGATTGTATTTGTTCGTCATGCCATCCCAGCGAGCACCGAAGCCCTTCATCCCCTTCTTCCGTGGGGGGCCGTCTTTGACTTCGTTCAGTGCGGTATCGAGTTGGCTCTTGAACTCGGCATCGATGGCATCGGCTTCGCCGGGTGTCAGTACGCCTTCGTTAATCAGTTGCTTCGTATACACCACCGAGGCGCTTTCCTTCTTCTTGATGATCTCGTACTCGACCGGTTGCGTGTACGATGGCTCGTCGCCTTCGTTGTGGCCCCAGCGTCGGAAGCAGACCATGTCGATGACCACGTCGCTCTTGAATTGCTGGCGAAACTCCAGCGCCAACTCGGCGATATACACGCACGCTTCGGGGTCTTCGGCGTTCACGTGGAAGATCGGTGCCTGAACGAACTTCGCAATATCGGTGCAATACTGCGTGCTGCGCGAGTCGCGCGGGCTGGTCGTGAAGCCGATCTGATTGTTCACCACCACGTGGAGCGTGCCACCGGTGCGATACCCCGCGAGGTTCGCCATGTTCAGCGTCTCCGCGACGAGGCCCTGCCCCGCCATCGAGGCATCGCCGTGAATCAATAGCGGCACGCCGGTGGAACGCTCGGTGTCGCGGTGCAACTGCTGCTTCGCCCGCACGCGGCCTTCGACCACGGGGTTCACCGCTTCGAGGTGGCTCGGGTTCGGTGCCAGCGACAGGTGAACCGAATTACCGTCGGACGTCGTCACGTCGGCGGAAAAGCCCATGTGATACTTCACGTCGCCATCGCCACCTTCACTCGCGTCGGCGACGTAGCGATCTTGGAACTCGTTGAAAATCTCCTCGAATGGCTTCCGCAACACATTCGCGAGTACGTTCAAACGCCCGCGGTGTGCCATGCCGATGACGAGTTCCTTCACGCCCATCGACGGCGCTTTGTCGACGATCGCATCGAGAATCGGCATCAGCGTCTCGCCGCCTTCCAAGGAGAACCGCTTCTGCCCGACGAACTTCGTGTGCAAGTATTTCTCGAAGAGTTCCGCATAATGTAGCGTCATCAGCGTGCGGATTTTTTGCCGTTTCGGCAGGTTCGGCCGATTGCGTCGCGGCTCCATTCGGCTGGCCAGCCAGGTGCGAGCGGAGATGTCTTGAATGTGCATGTACTCGACGCCGATGGTGCGGCAGTACGTTTCCTTCAACGTTTCGTAGACGAACTTCAACGGCTTCAGCCCTTCCATGCCGAAGTACATCGAGGCATCGACCGTCTGTTCGAGGTCGGACTCCGAAAGGTGAAAGCGGTCGAGGCTAATCAGCCACGGAATCTGCGTCGGTGCCGGGTGCAGTGGGTCGAGGTACGCCGCGAGGTGTCCGAGATCGCGATACGAGGTGATGAGCCGCACCGCACCCGTTTGCAATCGCGTTTCGACGCTGGTGATTGAGCCAGTTGAGGCGGTCGCCTGGGTTGGGGTTTTGCCCGCAAACTCCATCCCCGCGAAGAACGCCTGCCAGGTCGGATCGACGCTCGCCGGGTCCGTTTGCCACTGTGCGTACATGCTCTCGACGAGGTCTTGATTGTAATGATTCGCGAAAGTGTCCCGAGTCATCGATTCGCTCCGAGGCTACGCACGCAGCCGGGTGGTAAACGTCGTCCGTACGAGTATCCATAGTCTACGCACGGACCCCGACAAGGAACCGTCAGTTTCGTAGCGGAAGTCGTGAGACTTCTGACGCAGCGACTCCCTGCTTCCCGAAGTCTCACGACTTCGACTACGGTCAAATTGTCGCTGTCGATTTCCGCACTCGCATGGCACCTACAAAAAACACGACGCAAAGCCCGAGCATCGCGTAGCCGATGACCTCGAAGGCGCGGCTGGTGCCGCCGTTGTAGACGAGTGGCCGTACCAAGATCGGCGAGAGAAACTGACCCACGAAGATCGCGCGCATCATGCCGCCAGTCAGTCGGCCGCGGAATCGGTTCGGCGAGATCCGCATCATCCAGGTACTCAACGTCGGAATCATCAACCCGGAGCCGAAGCCGGAGACGATCAGCCCGAGTTTCCCGTGCGTATTCGTGCCGCCCATTCTGTACCGTCTCCCGGTGATCGCGTCTCCGTACCGGGCGCATTTTCGGATTCTCGGAGGCGTGTGACCACACGATGCGTTCCGCCGCGTTGAACTTGTTGTAGAATTGCATTTGGACGACCGATACGATTCCGTTAAGGAAGTTTGGCGATACTCGGTCTGCGTGAAAGGAACTTCGCCATGCCGCTACTCGATCATTTCCACCCGCCCCTGGCCGGACGGCGACACTGGGAGTCGTTCCATACGAGTTGGGCGTCGTGCATCGCCGATGCCTTGAACCGAATTTTACCCGCAGATTACTTCGCCGAAGCGCAGGTTCATGCTTGGCCGCGGATCGAAGTCGATGTGGCGACGTGGAACGAATTTCCGTCCAGCGGGGGTGTCGCGACTCTCCAGCGAACGACACCTGTACTTGCCCCGGCCGACTTGACGTTACCTGCAACATTCCCGGCGGAGTTCGGTGTCAACGTCTTTGAAACGTCTGGTGGGCCGACGCTCGTGGCGGCCATCGAACTCGTTTCGCCTGGGAATAAAGATCGCGACGAATCTCGCAGGGCCTTCGCCGCCAAGTGTGCGACTTATCTTCAGCGGGCCATCGGCTTGATCGTCGTCGATGCGGTCACCAACCGTTCCTCGCGACCGTTCGTCGAACTGATGGCGCTCGTCTATCCGAATCAGCCCGTGCCTGTGTTGGAGCCATTAACGGCGGTTTCGTATCGTCCGGTGCGAGTCGATGGAAACGATTCGTTGGAAATCCGCTACCGCTCGCTGATCGTCGGTCGGGAGTTGCCAGTATTGCCGCTCGCGTTAGGCGGCCTCGGGCACGTGACGGTTGACTTGGAAGCCACCTACGAAGATGCGCGCGAACGAAGTCGGCTGTAAAATCGCTTTACTTCAACAACAACAAAACCCCGACCACGCCGGCCGCGATGGCGGTGGCGATCATCACCCAGGGTAACCACTTCGGCATTTCGCGCGATGTCTCGGGTGCGGGCTTGGGTTTTGCGGGTCGTTCGCGCGGGACGCGCTTCGGCGGTGGTTTCTCGGAGGTGACGGGCATCGCGGCGGGTGGTCGAGTCCGACGCGACGGGGGCGGGTTCGGTACGGTTTGGCGTGCGCTCAGGGTGTCGCGCGATTCGGCACTCGAACGGGTGGCGCTCGGCACGCTGTTCGCGGCAACCGATGCCGGATCGACGACCAAGACGCGGAACTCGGGGATCGCCCGCACCGACTCGAACGGGCCGGCCTTGGTTCGGCAGACCACAATCGCGTTCGGATCGCCCAACGTACCCGCTTTCAAATTCTCCTGAATCCGCTCGGTCGTGCCCTTGACCGTCTTTTGTTGGCCGTCGGGCGTCTTGTAAACGAGGTACCAAATGTCCGCAACCGGCGCGCTTTCGGGCATCGGGATCAACGTCGGTGTGGAGTTCTGCAACCGATTCATCGTATGCGACGTGTCGGCGCGGTTCTTCCACGTTTGCCCGGTGAGATCTTCGATGAACTCGCGGCAACTCGCGGGCCGTGCGGCGGGGTCGGCGCTCATCGCTCGCAGGATCGCGCGGTTGACGCGGTCGCCGAGTTTCGGGCAGACCTTCTTCGGCGGCGGGAAATCGTTCTTGATCTTCTTCATCCAGCAATCGAGCGGGCTGGTTTTCGTGAACGGCACTTCGCCCGTTACCATCATGTACAGCGTCGCGCCGAGGCTGTAAATATCGCAACGCACGTCGGCATTCTTCGCGTTGCGGAACTGCTCCGGGGCCATGAAGTGCGGGGTGCCGAGGCCGCGCCCCGTCTTCGTCAGGTTCAATTCGCCTTCGACGTCTTTGACCAACCCCATGTCGGTCAGTTTCGCGATGCCATCGAGCGTGACGAGGATATTGTCCGGCTTCACGTCGCGGTGAATCAGGCCTTGTTTGTGCGCGCGATGGAGGCCATCGCAGACCTGGCTGATGATGTGAATCGCGGCCGCTTCGGCGATGGCCCCCGTCCGTTCGACGCGCTGGCCGAGCGATTCGCCGTCGACGAATTCCATCACCAGGAACGGCGAAGCGCCGGTGCCGCAATACTCGATCGCTTTCACGATGTTCGGATGGTCGAGGAGGCTGGCGGCGCGGAATTCCTGCTCGAAGCGCTTCAACAGGACCGGGTTCTTGGCCGTTTCCGAAGGGACGATCTTAATCGCGACGATGTCGCCGGTAATCACACTGCGCGCTTTGTAGACGGCACCCATACCGCCCTCGGCAATCTTTGCCAGAAGGTCGTAGTTGCCGACTTGTCGCGGTTGTGCGGAGGTGTCCGATGCCATGGGCGTACGATGGCTCTAACCGGTGAAGGTTGTAGGTGGGCGTGGTAATCGCACGATCCTCTAAAAGAGGTTATAGTTCAAAACTGGCGTGTTCGCGCACGGAATGTTGCGAAAGTTGCACCCGGCACCCACGAGGGGGTGCCTCTGCATATGATTAAAATTGCGCAAACGAACTCCGGACGCGACGGTTAAACCTGTCACGCGGCCTTGCTTAGATATTCGTCGCGACCAGTCATGACAACGTTTCCGGTCGCGCCTGCGCGAATTGCGGAAGTCGCGCGGCTTACCGCACCAAATTCCTTGTCAAGATCGTCGCCATCCGTCACAATCAGAAAATCGCGGAATTTCTGGGCGACGATCCGGCTCGTGTCTCGTAGCCGAACTGCGAAGGAGCAGCCAGTCATGTCGATGCTGGGAAAGATTATGTTGGTCGTGAACCTCCTCGCTGCCGGGGGGCTGTTCTACTTCGCCACGCAAGACTGGGCGAAACGCCAGGAAACCAACGGCACCGTGCTGCGCTATCGCCTGACGATCGACGGGATGCCCGTCGAACCGGCGACGACCTCGGGCGAGTCGGACCCCGATGCGATCCGCATCTCGGTGACGACGCCGGCGGGCCACACGACCGAAACCGTGACGAAGAAACTGCTCGATGCGCACTTCAAAGATGCCGCAAGTGGCACGTATGGCGGTAGCGGTGCGGTGGCTTCGCAGATCGCGGAAGTGAAGACGGTTCAAGATAAAATCACCACGGAACTCGATACGAAGCCGAACGAACCGGCGAAAGTGGCGTTCTTGTGCGGAAGCGTCGATAGTAAGCTGACATTCGTGCCGGGCCTGCTGATGAAGCTCGCAGGATCGTTCGAGGAACGGGCCGCGATTCGCAAGCTCGCATTCGGTACGGCGGCCCAGATGCCTGCGTATCGCGAACTGGCAACCGCGCGGCTCAAGCGGAAATTCGAGGCGGTGCTGAAAGCCCCAGATCCGAAGTCGCTGGACGCCGAAGCGACGCGGATGAAGGAGCTCAAGGAGAAGATTCTCGCCGCCCCGAATGACGACGTCCTGAAAGCGGAACTGGCAGCAATTTCCGCAGAAGGCGATCCAGAATACACGCGCGATGATTCGGATCGACGACGACGCATTGCGAAGTTACTGATGCTCGTCGACCCCCTCGCCGGTTGGCAGAAGCGCGTTGCGATCGTCGTGGGGTTGCAACAATATCTGACGGCGATCATCGACCAAACGGGCCGCCTCGAAGAAATGACGCGCCGTGCCGAACGATCGTTTGAAATCGATCAGAATGCCTTCGACGAAGATTACGAATTGCTCAAACGCCTCGCGTTGGCCCGCGATCAACGGGTGTTGCAACAAGAACGCGTCAACGCCGGTTACACGGCCCAATTGACCGCCGACATCGACATCGAAGCGAAGCGGATGGTGCAGTTGAACGCGATGAAGGATGAGATTGCGGCGCTCACTAGCGAGATCAATGCCGACTTGAAACTTCAGGCGGACGTCGAGAAGGCACTATTCGATGTGCAGAAGAAAGTCGGCGATACCCTACGCGGGAATTTGAATCTGGAAAAGGATCTCGGCAACGCCGAAGGCAAGTAGTGTACCATACGGCGAGGTTAGGGAGCGACGACCATGACTGGCTTCGGTAAATTGCTCGTGTTCGCGAACTTGTTCGTCAGCGTGGCGCTGTTCGCCTGGGCGTTCTCGCTCTACGCCAACCGCCTCGACTACCACGATCGCGAAGTCGGCGAAGGCGATAGTAAGATCAAGATCGACGGCCAACTGACGCTCCTCGGCAACGAGGTCAAGCGATTGTCGGACGCGATCAAAGGCTCGCAGGGCGTATATGCACGTTCCGCCGATCTGCTGCGATTCCAAGAGCAAACCCGCGACTATCGCAAAAGTGTGCTGACGACGTGGCTCAACGAGGTGAAGAAGGAAAACGACCCGAACGCGACGTTCCGCATCATTCCCCGGCAGCCGAGTGGCCTTGCCAATATCGAAGCGCCGAATCCTCTGCCGCCGTTTCTGAGCCTGAACAACAAGCCACTCGGCGGACTCGGGGCGCTCAATCGTCAACTCGATAAGCTCGTCAAAGATGAAACCGAGAGCATCAACAAGATCAAGATTTCGCGCGAGAAGACCTTCGACTTCGAGAACCAGATTCTCGTCGAGCGAAAGTCCGGCTTGCAACTCGAAGTGACGAAGCTGAAAGTGATTCGCGATAACTTGAAAGACGAAAAAGCGTTCGTGGCCGACGCGCAGATCAACTGGGAAGAACAACTGCGGACGCTCGACCTGCGTAAGAACCAACTGCAAATTCGCATCGACGAAGTGAAGTCGCGCGTAGGTGCGGGCAAGTAACGAACACTCGCCCATGGTAACACCATGGGCTAACACAGCGACACCTTCAGTGTCGGGATTCTGGCTCTTCGGTCCTGAAGGGATCGCTCCTGTAGCCCATGGTGATACCATGGGAGTTCTTATTGTGTGTGAGACATTACCCGAGGGTGTGACGGCGAACCGTTCCGGTTCCCGTAAGAGGAGACGACGATGACCGCTCTTGGCAAAATTCTCGTGTTCTTCGTGCTGATTCTCAGCGTCGTCTGGAACGCGCTGGTCGTGAATTCGTACGTCACGCGGACGAACTACAAAACCGAACTCGAGAAGGAGCAAAAGCTCCGCGCCGAGGCCGCGAACTCCGCGAACTACGAGCGGAAGCGAGCCGACGAAACGAAGGCCGCCTGCGATGCGGTGATCGCCCAAAGCGAATCGGCGATTCGCCAATTACGCGGTCAGATCGCCACGCTGACGACCAACGCCGACAAGGCCAACGCCGAAGTCGCTGCCGTTCAAGAACAAAAGGAAAAGGCGAACATCGAGAATCAGGCGACGCTGAACAACAACCTCAAAACGCAACTCAACCAGATCGAGTTACTCCGCGAAGGCATCAATCGCCTGGATAAGTTGCTCAATGATGCTGTGATCGCGGAACAAAAGGCGAAGAATGATGCGATTCAGGCGAAGATCAACGAAACGGCCGCACTCAACCGCTCCGACGACCTCGAAAAGAAGCTGCTTTCGGCAAACGATAGTTTGAACAACAGCAAAAATGGCCAACTCGGTGGCCTGGGTACTGCCCGCATTCCCACGACCGACCCGGGCTTCCAGGCACACGTGATCAGCGTCTCCGGCGACCTCGTCGAGATCTCGCTCGGCACCAACGCGAAGCTCCAGAAGGGGGCCGTGCTCCAAGTGTGGCGATACACGCCGAAGGCGAAGTTCGTCGGCACGCTGACGATTTCTTCGGTCGATCCGTTCCGCGCCACGGGTAAGTTCACCCCGCTCGCATCGGCGGCCTCGAAGCCGACTGCCGAGGATCTACCGATGAAAGACGACATCGTCGGCGTGTTGAAGTAGGCCACCGCGAAACACCGCTACTGGGGTTTCGCGTATGAACATTGCATTGTCGAAGCGAGTGAGCCGATTCTGAAAAGCGCGACTTCCAAACGTAGAGGCGGACATGGCGAAAAAAACGAAGAAAGTCGTCGACAAAGACGATGCGGACGACAGCGAAAAGACACCGAGCACCGCCCCACGTAGCACGTCGTTCGTGGGCATGTTGATTCTCTCGTCGCTCGCGCTGATCGGCTCCGCCGTCTTTCTTTACCTCGATCACGACGAACTCGCGAGCGCGAAAAAAGTCGATCCGCCGAGCGTGGTTTTGTCCGATGCGGGGTTGAATATCCCGTCGGCGATTCCGGCACCCGTTGGCGGCGCGAAGTAATCCATAAGGAGCGATCTCATGGCAACCGAAACGACCACACGCCCGCCGATCTCCGAAGGTTACACGGGGATGCTGTTGCTGACCCTCCTGGCAATGGTCACCGGCATCGGCCTGCTCGTGTTGGAAGCGACCGAATACGACTGGGAACAGAAGCCGAAGAGCGCCGCTGCGATTGCGTTACCCGGCGCGGTAGCGAAATCGCCCGGCATCGCCTCAACGGAAGTACCCGCACCCGCCGTTGCGAAACAAGACGTGCCGAAGCCGGAGACCAAGCCCGAAGTCGCAGTGAAGCCAGCCGCACCCGTCGTGGTACCCGCACCCGTCGTCGCGGCCATTCCCCCCGTCACGGGACCAACGCCCTCGCCACTGTTGACTCCGCAACCCAACCCCGCGGTGCCCGCAACGACCCCCGCCCCGATGGCACCCGCCGCGCCGATGGCACCCGTCGCGCCAACGCCGTCGCCGCTCATACTGCCATTCGGACGGTGAGTAGTGGCGAGTGATTAGTGGCGAGTAAAGAGTGCTAAACGTAGAGTAATAAGTGGTGAGTCGGTTTGTCTCGCCACTCGACACTCGACACTCACCACTACGGACGGACGCGATGGCTGCACCGGTAGTTTGGACCATTCGCGCACTTCTCGCTTGGACGACCGATTTTCTCGCGAAGAAGGGCATCGACTCGCCGCGACTCGATGCCGAACTGCTGCTCGCACACGTCCTGAAATGCAATCGCATCGACCTCATCGTTCGCTACATCGAAGAACCGACCGCGGCGGAGCGGACCGGGTTTCGCGAACTCGTAATGAAGCGCGCCGAACGCTGGCCGACGGCGTACCTGATCGGCAAACGCGAATTCTACTTGCTCTCGTTTGAAGTGACGCCCGCCGTTCTCGTGCCGCGCCCGGATACGGAAACGCTGGTTCTGAAGGCAATGGATCTGCTCAAAGGCATCCCGCACCCGAGGGTTCTCGAACTCGGCACCGGCTCGGGTTGCATTGCGGTCAGCCTCGCGCACATGTGCAAAATCGCGAACGTGACGGCCGTCGATATTTCACCCGATGCGCTCGATGTCGCCAAACGCAACGCGGTCAAACACGGCGTCGTAGACCGCATCGCGTTCCTGTTGGGCGATTGGTACGCGCCGGTTCCCACGGGTGAAATGTTCGACCTGATCGTCAGTAATCCGCCATACATTCCGCCCGTGGAACTCGCCGACCTGTCACCGGAAGTGCGCGATCACGAACCTCGCTTGGCGCTCGACGGCGGCCCCGATGGCCTCGCGTTCTACCGCCGTCTGGCGATGGGGCTACCTGCATACTTGAAGCCCGGCGGCACGATTGCCGTCGAGATCGGTTCGACGCAAGAACCCGACGTGCGCGCGATCTTCGCCGCCACACCCGGTTTAGCAAACATCCAGCTTTTCAAAGACATGGCCGGTCGGCCCCGCGTCGTGACCGCGACATTTACGGCGTAAACCGGCGACCCTGTTTCGGGCGCAGCTTGCGAAAGTCGTGGTTGCGGTACACCGTCAGGATCCGGTCGTCATCGGTGGCGCACACCACTTGCACGCCTTCAAATTCTTCCAAGTGGATGCAATCTTTCGCCAGAGCTTCGGCAACTTCATTTCGGCCAATCGCGTAGATGATGGCCCCACGGGTGTAAACGATCCGCCCGTAATTCAGCACCATTTCCACGGCTTCGGACGGAATGCCCCGGTTGCCCATACGGCTTTCCGCGTGGCGGCTGAGCGGAGACCCAGGTTGAGGTAGACGCGGTCGCATGTTCAGGCCCTCTGTGAAGGAAGGGACGCAGGAACGACACATCGCGGATCGAAAGGGAGAGTAAAGCGTGATGTACTTGAATTCTACACACGAACACCCCCCTCGTGTCAAAGCCGAAATGTGAGAACGACGAGAGAATGGGCAAAATGTCGGTCCAGTGTGGCGATTCTCCCACGTCGTAACGATTGCAGCAATTGCGAACGCACTGCGACGATTCGGAGAGGGTAATAGCCCAATGGCACTTATTTCTCTTCTTGTAGCTGGGGTCTGTGACCCCGGAAGGCTGACAATTGAGGATAAACTGCCTCTGCACCGGCCTCACAGAGGCCAGCTACATAAGAAAGTAAGCACCGTTGGGCGACAGTCGGATACGTGCGATTGTTAGATGTGCTGATAAATGACGCGCAATTTGGTGCCGAGGATTTCTTCCAATTCTTGTTTGTCCTTCGCTTCCAGCGTGCCGATACCGGGGTTCATTGCGTCGAGCGCGAATCGACCAAAACCTTGGGGCCATTCGTAGACGAGATCGTGTAGCGTGTAACTCACGCCGCAACAAGGCGTTGAATAAGCGGTTAGCTTGAACCCATCGCAGTAGTCTTCATCCATGCGGTCCTGCCACCACGGAACGGGGATCTCTGAGCCACACGAGGGGCAACGAATACGCTCGAAGTTTGCACCGCAATCGAAGAACTCGATCGCGTCAGAAACTTCGATGGTGATTTCATCCGCATCCCGTGCGATTTCCGCGAACCGATCGCGAGCCAGGCACCGCTTCGCCGCGTCGGGAACGAACCTGGGATCTTCCGGAATCAGCGCAATCCAGTTGTCGGACATTTCGCTCCCTCCGAAGCGGATGATTCGGCCTTTACGCTGGGAGTTTACTAGTTGTACCCGACAGTTTGGGCAATCGACCAGTACCCTTTTGGAAGGGCGTCGGCTAGTCGGCGATGGGCTTGCTCAGCGAGGGACATCGTTGGGAACCGCAAATCGACCTTCCCGTTTTCACGAACGATGCCTCCCTCAGCGAGCATTGCGTTCTTCACATCCTCCTCGTGAATTTCTCCCCGGCGCAACATCGGCATCACAGCGTATGGCAACACTTGTTGCTCGATCGCCTCTTGGTATGTCACTCCGAGCGCCTGCGCGATTTGGGCTTTCGTGCCGTTGTAGGCTGTAAGAATCATATCGCTTCGCTCCGTCGAACTGAACGGCTGCCATGCGTCCCAAACCACGAGCACGTCGATACGGTCTTGCGGTTCAAAGGGTATCTCGAAGATGACTGGCCCATTCGCAGTCGGCACTCCGGTCAACTCCAACGCGAGTTGCTCGGCAACGTTCTGACGCTGTTCGGCCGTGATGATCGACACGTGAGCCCGACCGCGAATGACCGGCATGTTACGCCTCCGAGAGCTTGCTGTGATTGTCTTTGAACCAAGTGGCGGCACTACGCACGAATACCAATTGAGTGACGGTAATATCGACGACTTTGTAGCGAAGTTCAGGTCGCCAGTAGTCGTATATCTCGTTCGCCTTGTTTATCGCTTCTTTCAATCGTTTGGCCGTGGAAGCGGCTAAAACGCCGGACGCAGATCTTTGCCACTCCAGGAACCTTGCCCATCCCACGAGTGGATGAGGATCGCTGTTCATTATGAAGGCTCCGGACGGCATCCGCAACTGTCGCGCCTGAACCATGCGGCGATGCCGCGCGTCGCGATCGATTGTCTGATGCGGTCCGAACCCAGCACTGCGATAGTATGCGGCGGACAGCCACATTTCTGCACTGTACCCATAGAAGTATAAAGCGGCCAAACGGCGATCGTGGGTTTGAAGCACTGTCGCCGTTGCAAATCGCTGAGCTGCGGCTCTTTCAATTCTCGTTGCCGTGTCCGGAGATAGACGCTCTGCAAATGGCAAAATGTTCCGCATCCTGGAGGTTACTCAAATCTGTCGTATAGCGAATTACAGCGGTAGAAAAGCCCGAACGAGCGTATGCGGTATCCAAAACGAAGAGGCTCATAATGCCTCGGGGTCTTCGTCCAATTCCCGACGATATTCCTGCATCGCGTCGCGCCAAGACTGATAAAGGGGGTCGTCGGCTAAGTATCCCGCATCCTGTTTCCATGCCGCGTCGCCGCCCGCCCCAGTCACGCGATATCCGCTGCCAGCGACCGGCTCGATGATGACTGGAACTTCCACGGTATGCCCTTTGTTCTAGACCCTAAACCTGCCGGTTTCATTCTACTCCGAAGTTCTGCACTTCACCTGCGCTCTTTCGCTTCGCGTTGCGAATGTTTACACTGTCTCTGTCGAACTCCTGCCAGACGAATTTCTTTCGGAGTCTCTCCTCATGATTCCTCGATGGTCTGCCGCATTCCTTGCGGTTCTGCTCGCATCTGCGATGGCTTCGGCCCAACTTTCGCCCGATAAGGCGCTCGCCAGCATGAAGGCGGGCGAGGGCTTGCAGGTCGAGTTGTTTGCATCCGAACCGATGGTGATTAACCCGACCGCGATCGACGTCGACCACCTGGGGCGAGTCTGGGTGGCGGAGGCGGTGAACTATCGCCGCAAGAACTTCAATCGACCGATCCTGCGCGAAGCGGGCGACCGCATTCAGATCCTCACCGACAAAGACGGCGACGGCAAAGCCGACGAGGCCACGACGTTCTACCAGGGGCCAGAACTGTACGCCCCGCTGAGCGTGTTGGTGTTACCGCAAGCGAACTCGAAAGCGTTGCGCGTGCTGGTCGCGCAGTCGCCGGATATCCTCGAATTCTGGGATCGCGATGGCGACGGCAAAGCCGACGGCCCGCCGACGAAGTGGATGTCCGGGTTCGGCGGCTACGATCACGATCACGGCGTTCACGGCCTCACCACTGGCCCCGATGGCAAGTTGTACTTCACCGTGGGCGATGGCGGCCTCACCGGGTTGCAATCGAAGGATGGCAAGGGCCGCAAGTTCGTTAGCAACACCACTGACGTGCAAAAGGGCACCGTGTGGCGCTGCGATCTGGACGGCAACAACCTCGAACTGATCGCGCACAACTTCCGCAACAGCTACGAAGCCTGCGTCGATAGTTTCGGCGAAATCTGGCTCAGCGACAACGACGACGACGGCAACCAGCAGACGCGGATTTGCCACGTGATGCCGGGCGGCAACTATGGCTACGGCCCACGCGGCCCCGGCCAAACCCACTGGCACGAAGAGCAACCCGGCATCGTCCACAAGACACTGCGAACGGGCTTCGGCTCGCCCACCGGTATCTGCTTCTATGAAGGCACATTGCTACCGAAACAGTATCAGGGCGACCTCATCCACTGCGATGCCGGCCCGCGCGAAGTCCGCTACTTCAAACGCAAACCGAAGGGTGCCGGCTACGAACTCGAAAAGACCAACATGCTGACGAGCAGCGACACCTGGTTCCGCCCAAGCGATGCGTGCGTGGCCCCCGATGGCAGCGTGTTCGTCGCCGACTGGTACGACCCCGGCGTCGGCGGCCACGGCATGGGCGACTGGACCCGCGGCCGCATCTACCGGCTAACACCGAAGGGGCACAAGGGCTACGAAGTACCAAAGATTGACTTAGATAAAGAGTTCGGACTTCTCATGTCAATTAGCAATCCAAATAGCGCGCAGAGAATTTTAGCAAGCAATTATCTCGCTTCAATGACTCCTGATGCTGCTCTTAAAGCGTTGATTAAATTGAACAATCAGCCACAGTTCCATTACGCAACTGCAAGAGCATTTTGGCATTCAAACGGTATTGCCACTCGTTCGAAGAGGGAAGAACCGAGAACGTTAATTATGTATAGTCATCACCTCGATAAATTTGAACAGTTAGCTACACGAGTCGGTAGTACGTTCGACAATGTCAAAAGTTACGGCGCTGACAGTAAAATGGGCAGTAATCGTGAGAAATTGGTTGCTTTGGCGAAAAGTAACACTCTGGAGTTCGTCAAGTTTCATTTTTACGCACACGCCAAACTCTACGATGGCCAGGACATCTTCTACCGTGCCGCACTCAACATTGCTTGTGGTACGGACCCCGTTCGGCGGGATGCGATCCTTGCGGACTTCGAGACGCACTTCCCCGAATGGAACGACAAGGTCGCGGACCTCGTGTGGGAACTGCGGCCGAAGAGCATGTTGCCGAAGCTCGAAAAGCTGATGAGCGACAGCAAGATCACCGCCGTGCAGAAGGCGCGGATCGTCGACATTCTCGCATCGAGCGACGATGCCGCCGCCGGGAAGACGATGCTGAACTTGCTGAAGGGCGATCACCCCGCCGAGGTGAAGGCGAAGGCGATCGAGAACCTGCGGTTGTTCCTGCCGACGAAGTGGAACGCGATCGCCAAGAGCGATGAACTCAAGGACAGTATCCGTGCGCTGTTGGCCGACACCAAAACGAGCGGCACCGGGTTGCAACTCGTCTCGGCGGCGAACTTCGTTTCCGCACTGCCCGATGTCATTCGGATCGCCAGTGACACGACGATGACAGTGGACGTCCGCAGCGATGCGATTCGCACGCTCGGCAAGCTCAAGGACATCAAAGCGGTCGAGGCAATCTTCGCCATCGGCCACCCGGAGAATCCGCTATCGCTCGTCTGCGTGCAAGCGTTAGGCGAACAACTGCCTGCCGGTGGCAAAGCCTCGGAAGCTGGAGAAAAAGCGCTGGAATACGTGCAAAAAGCGGTCCTTTCGCCGACGGCTACGCACACGCTGAAACTCGCCGCGGTGCAGACCCTCGCCGGTTCGCGCAGCGGTACGGGCTGGCTGCTGTCGCAAGGCGAGAAGAACGCGCTGCCGAAAGACCTCGTCGCCGACACGGGGCGACTGCTGCGGAACAGCCCGTTTGCGGGCGAACGCAGCAAGGCGATGATCCTCTTCCCCGCGCCCGGCAAGCTCGACCCGAAGAAACTGCCACCGCTGGCGGAACTCGCGAAACGCACCGGCAACGCGGACAACGGCAAGGCGATTATGGCCAAGAGCCTGACGAGCGAAGTGCAGTGCATGAAGTGCCACATGGTTCGCGGGCAGGGTGGCCAGATCGGCCCGGACCTGTCGATGATCGGCAAAAAGGGCAGCAAAGAAAACCTCTTCGAGAGCTTGTTGTACCCCTCGAAAGCGATCGCCGATCAGTTCGTCAGTTGGAAGCTCGATAGCGAAGATGGCCAGTCGATCACCGGGTTGCTCGTCGGCGAAACCGAAACGACGCTGACGGTCCGCGACGCGAACGGCAAGGATTACCAATTCGCGGTGAAGGGCACCGAGCGCAAGAAATCGTTGCAATCGATCATGCCCGAAGGCCTGGTGGCCACGCTCACCGAAGACGAACTCGTCGATGTCGTCGAGTATTTAATGCAGTTGCAAACGCCATCGTTCACACCCGATTCGTGGATGGTCATGGGGCCGTTCGCCTCGCCGGGCGGCAACGATGGCCTCGACAAAACGTACGGCCCCGAGCGCGCCTTCGACTTGGCCGCGAAGATCGACGGCAAATCGTGGACGCTCGTTCGCCCCGAATCGGGTGGCTACATCGACCTCGCGAAACTCCACGGCGACAAGGCGAACAACACGGTTTCGTTCGCATACAAAGCCATCGAATCGCCCGAAGCCGCCGACGCCACCGTGTTGCTCGGCACCGACGACGGAGCCACGCTGTACCTGAACGGCAAGGAAATTTTCACGCACAAGGAAACCCGTGCCGCCTCGCCCGAGCAAAACACGGTGAAAGTGAAACTGCAAAAAGGCAAGAACGAGATCCTGCTCAAGATCGCCAACGGCAACAACCCGCACGGCTTCTACTTCACGATCGTGGGCGCACCCGAATTGAAAGCGAAGTAGTTTTGGGCGTGATCGACGTAACTGAACACCGCACGTATCGCTAACCGACGTCGTGCGGAGTACGACGTCGATGAGCCACCGGGAGAGGACTTGCGGACGAGTTCCGGGTAGAAACGGCGACCGTTCGTTTGGCGGGCGAGCGTGCGAAGGCGCGAGAGGGTCCAAACGCATTCGCGTCCGCCCGCTCGAAGTCGAATTGGCACGCCACTGACTCGGACCAAGCACGGCAAACGCCGTGCCGAACACGATAGGGACAAGCCCGGTGGCTCGTAAGCGTCATTTTCGATTGACTGAAGTATAAACCGACGGGTGGGTCGCGACGGTTGGCGACGTATCCGGTACTGTAATTGGGGTGCGTTGTCGTAGAAACGAAACACGCCGTGCCTACGATGAGCTGCAAGGTTGTAACCTTCATAAGGACTCTCTGGTGATGCCGGAATGGTTACTCACTTCCTGGTACTGGTTCGGTGTGGTGGCGGTGTTCGCTGCGGACCTCTTCGCGACTGCTCACGTCATCTTGAAGAAACGGGATACTCAGGCGGCCATCGGTTGGGTTGGAATGATCTGGTTTGCACCGGGCATCGGTCCGATGCTGTACTATCTTTTTGGAATCAATCGCGTTGAGCGTAAGGCGAAACGTTTGAGGCGACGAACTTCTCGGAAACCCGACACCATACCGCTGTTGGATGGATCGGACACCCTCCGTTCGGTCGCAGGTCATCTTCTCCCGCAATCTCAGTTGATCGGTTCCCTAACCGGTCTGCCATTGCTCGGTGGGAACGCAATCCGCCCGCTCCACACCGGCACCGAAGCTTACGCGGAGATGATCGGTGCGATCGATGGGGCCATTTACTCGATCGGGCTGAGCACGTACATCTTCGACAACGATGCCGCTGGGAAACGGTTCATCGACGCCCTCGGTCGGGCTGTCGCCCGCGGGGTGGCAGTTCGGGTGCTCATCGACGACATCGGTGCGCGATACTCGTGGCCGCATACCGTCATCGGTCCGCTACGCCAGATTGGCGTGCAAGTGGCTCGCTTCCTGCCGCAACTCTTACCGTGGCACTTCAATTATGCGAACCTGCGGAACCACCGTAAAATCCTCATCGTCGATGGAAAGATTGGGTTTACTGGCGGGATGAATATCCGGGCTGCACACGACGCGAGCCTGAACCCGGTCGCCCCGATCGCCGACCTACACTTCCGCCTCGTTGGGCCGGTTGTCGCACACCTGCGGGAGACGTTCGCAGACGACTGGGAGTTTTGTACCCACACCGTCTTGCGGGGTCAGTTATGGTTCCCGAAACTCGAGAACTGCGGATCGGTTTTGGCTCGAGGCATCCGCACCGGGCCAGACGATCTTTGCAAACGGTTGCAGGCGGTTTATCTCGGTGGCTTGGCATCGGCTCGGACTTCGGTGAGGATCGTCACTCCCTACTTCTTGCCGGATGCCGCGTTGATTGCCGGTTTGAACGTGGCCGCATTGCGCGGCGTGCGGGTGGATATCGTACTGCCAGAACGGAACAACTTGCGGTTGGTTCAGTGGGCCTGTATGGCCCAACTCGGACAGTTGCTCGAATGCGGTTGTCGGGTCTGGTTTACTCCGCCACCCTTCGTCCACACGAAGTTGATGATCGTCGACCGGACGTGGGTTCTGTTCGGTTCGTCGAATTGGGATCCCCGGAGCTTACGGCTGAATTTCGAGTTCGACGTCGAGTGCTACGACCCAACCGGAGTGGGACTATTGGACGACGTGGTAGCGGGGACAGTCAGTCGAAGCCGCGAGTTGACACCGATCAAACTCCGCCGCCGGAATCTGTTCGTCAAGTTACGCGACGGCGTGGCGAGATTACTGACACCTTACTTGTAGGTGACACGAATTGAATCCGACTGACCCTAGCCGCGGCCTCGGTGCCGCCGAAGTGGCCGAACTCGTCGCCCGAGGCCTCGTCAATCGCCCCCCGCGGTCGGGGAGTTCCGAGTATCGACTCATCGTTGCTCGCAACGTGTTCACACCATTTAACGCGATCGTCGTCCCGGCCGCCGTCGCTCTGTTCCTGCTGGGCGACCTGCGTGGGGCGTGGGCCGTTAGTGGGATGGCCGTCGTCAACGCCTGTATCGGTCTCGTTCAAGAAATTCGCGCCAAGCGTCACCTCGACCGCCTCGATCTCCTGTCCGAAACAAAAACGAGGGTGGTCCGCGACGGAACGGAACACCTTATCTCGGCTGTCGATGTGGTCCGTGGGGACATCCTCAAACTCGCGGCTGGCGAACCGGTCGTGGCCGACGGGGTGGTGCTGACCGCAGAGTTCCTAGAGGTCGACGAAGCCCTACTGACCGGCGAATCCGAACCGGTTCCTCGGCGAACGGGGGACAAATTATTATCGGGCAGCTTCGCTGTTGCGGGCGAAGGGACGTACCGCGCGGACGGGGTCGGGGCGGATGCGTTTGCCCACCAGACGTCTGCCGCCGCACGACAATACCGACATGCATCCAGCCCGGTCCAGCGGTCCCTCAACACGCTCATCCAATTGATGACCATCGCCACGTTGGGGTTCTGTGGCATCTACATTGTGCTGTACTTCCTGCGGGGCATGCCCGCGACCGACCTCGTGCAAATGGTGGCCGCAACCGTTACGTCTTTGATTCCCCAAGGGCTGCTGTTAATGACCACATTAGCCCTGACACTCGGGGCGATGCGGCTGACCACTCGCGGGGCAGTCGTGCAACGGCTCTCCGCTGTCGAAGCGATGGCGTCGATCGACGTTCTCTGCACCGATAAGACCGGTACGATCACGACTAGCAATCTCACGGTCGATTCCGTGGAGGTACTCTTCGGTGACGAGACGGATATCCGGGCGAAGTTGAGGTTGTTCGCCTGGGCAACGGCAGACGAGAGCAACCGCACGGTTCAGGCCCTGCGAACGACATTCTCGAAACCCGACGAGTCGTTCTCGCTGATCGATCAAGTCCCTTTCAAGTCGCAGAGCCGACTCAGCGCGGTGCGGGTACGGACGGCAGGTGGCGAACGAGTCCTCGTCATCGGTAGCCCGGACGAACTCCTGCTTAGGTTCGACGCAGTGGCGGCTGAACTCGTCGAGACGCGATTCCGAGAACTGTTGCCGACGGGGCTTCGATTCGTCGCGTTCGCAGCCGGGGAGGCGCTCCTTGAAGACGCAGGCCGAGCCGCGTGGGGAGGCGTCCTGAGGTCGGACGAACTTTTGCACCCCCTGGCCCTCATCGCAATGCGAGACGAAGTCCGGCCCGGCGTCGATCGCGTGCTCGAATCCCTCGCTGCACAAGGCGTCCGCATCAAATTGCTATCCGGCGATCACCCGGAAACCGTTCGGGCAACCGTCTCCCGTTTGCACCTCCCCATCGCCGACGAGCCGGTCCGTACGGGTGCCGATCTCGAAGCCGCTACCGACCGAGCCGCCATGATCGAGAATACCTCCGTGTTCGGGCGGTTGACGCCGCAGCAGAAGCTCGACATCATTACGACCCTTCAAGCAGGCGGGCGACGGGTGGCGATGATCGGGGACGGTGTGAACGATATCCTTTCGATCAAAACGGCAGACCTCGGCGTCGCAATGGGGGCAGGCTGTTCGGCCGTCAAGACCGTCGCCGATTTAGTGCTGGAAACGAACAGTTTCGATCTGCTACCCGACGCACTAGCCGAGGGGCGGATCGTTCTGCACAACGTCCGCCGCGCGGCGAAATTGTTCCTTCTGAAGAACGTTTACACCATGCTGCTCATCCTGATCTCGGTTGGGCTACTCGGCGAAGCGTTTCCATACCTTCCGCAGCAGGTGACGCTACTCAACGTTCTGACAATCGGTGGGCCGGCCATACTCATCATGCTGTCGAAGGTTCCACAGGCGGCAGTGCGAGTGGCGTTTCTGTCCGAAGTCGGGCGTTTCGTACTCGGGATGGGGCTAACGCTCGGTATCTGCGGGTTGGCGGTATGGTACGTCGGCGAGGGGGTGGAGGAACGGAGGACACTCTTGCTATCGACGCTGATTCTCGGCGGGTTAGGGAATGTGGTGTTAGTCGGCGACGGCGACCGGCGATTGCTCGGGTGGGTGGTCTTTGCGATGCTGTTATACTCGACGATTATGTACGTTGGGCCGACGGCATACTTCTTCGCACTCACGCCGATGGACGCCAAACAATGGATGACGGTTGTGATCGCGGCCATTGTCGGTGTCGCCACCGGGTGGCTAATCGCGCGCCGCCAACCGAAAATCGACCACCAACGGTAGGTGATCCGACGCCTCCTTCGCTAAGGGCGTCCGAACCACTCGTACCTCGGCCACCCGTACTCCGTTCCGGTGGAACGCTTTATCCACAGATAGAACGGACAGGAATGCAGGGAACGACCGGAACCGCGACGCCGGTCGCGTCGCTTCTTCAAACCCATGTTCGGCCAGCGCGGCCGTAGCGAGTTGATTTTGCCAGTCGTTGAAATCCCCCACGATCATCGTTGGCAGCCTCGCCGCCGCACGAAATTGGTGGTGAGACAGCAGCTTTTCTACCTGCCAGTGCCGCTCGCGGTTACGCAGACCGAGATGCCAGTTGGCGAGGTGCAGCGGTCCGTCGGGCGTTTCGAGGATGACGATCTGTGCCCCGCGGGGTTTCCACCGACCCCAGCGCAGGCAGAGGGGGTACGAGTCCACGACGGGCCAGCGGGAGAGTATCAGGTTCCCATACCCGCCTTCCCGGTAATGGACGTTCATCTGAAAAACGTGCGCGATCGCAGCGAAACGAGCGGTGAGGATCTTCGGCTGGTCGTCGTGGAGCGTGCGGCGAGCGTGCCGGGTGACCTCTTGAAGGCAGATGAGATCCGGGTTCTCGTGCTCGATGACGCGAGCCACGCGGTCGAGGTCGTACTTCCGGTCCATTCCCCCAATCCCTTTGTGAATGTTGTAACTGAGGAGCCGCATCTTCGATCCCGTGTAGTTGGCGAATGATTGGGATTTTAGGCACGGTTCCAATCGCGGCGATTCTGGATAACAGGAAAGTGGTTTCGGCACTTTCCACCCACCCCTCCGCGAACTCACTCCCGAATTGCGGAATCAACCTAACACACCAACGACTTACGTCCGATTTTGGCCGAATCGAATCACGCCGAAACCACTTTGTCGGTAGTCCTTTTCGGCAAAACTGCAACCTGGCTATTTCTACTGTATCTTCGTGCTTTCTTGCCGCAAGGAATTGTGGGATAATCGTTTGCATTCGCTCGCGTTTTACGGGAGTCCGTCATGGACGAAC
>JAYVXI010000026.1:0-2697 GCA_043785305.1 Limnoglobus sp.
GCAGCGAATCGAATCGGCACGTTACTACCGCTATCGCAGACGTAACCTGCCGCCACCATTAAAGAACGAGCAAAAACGATAACGATACAGTAGAACTAAGATGATCGGAAGTATCACCATGCGAGGAGATTTTATGGCGAAGATCATCATCAACCGCCTGAGTAGTTTCACGGGCGTGATGACGCAATCCGATCAGGGGCCAGCCGATCAGTTCCCGCCCGCCGGAGACTTGCAAACGGCCGAGAACTTCGGGCATCGCGTTGCGGAAATTACGAATCAGATCCTGAAGGGCCGCGCGGAGTTGTAATTCGCAATCACCTCGTGTGTTCATCCACTGAGAAACATTCCGGAGCGGACCGTGAAGGGCGACCGTTCGCACGAACTCGACGCCTGGATACTCGCAACCGCCCCACGCGCGACGGCCTACGCGCGGTCGCTGTTGCGCAACCCGCATGAGGCTGAGGACATCGTCCAGGATTGCTTCTGTCGATTGCTCGCCAAGGCGGACGTTTACGACCTGCCGCACGATGGAATGAAACTGCTACTGCGTGCGATCACGAATGCCTGCATCAACCTCAAAACGCGGCGAAAGCCGTTCTTTCGGCTGGTACGGACCGATGCAGATGGCAGCGAACAGGCCGACGATCCGCTGGACAAAACCGCCACGCCACCCGATGAACGGGCGATGTTCGACGAACTTTCGGAGGCTGTAGAATCGGCGTTGCGAACGCTACCGACGCAACAGCGTGCCGCCGTGCAACTGAAGGCACTCGGGCACACGCAGCAAGAAATTGCCGAGATCATGGGCGTTACCACAACGAACGTCGGCGTGCTCATTCACCGTGCCCGGCAAGCTCTGGCCGCACGGCTCATTCCGTACCTCGGCGGGGAGGCGATCCGATGACCGAAGCGAACGACCACCCGCTCGATGCGATCCTTCGCAATCACCTCGACCGCGTAGCTGGCACCGTCGATGCCGGGAAGATGCTGCGGCAAATTCGCGAGTCCGAAAAGGCGATGCCGCGTCGTAGTTGGCTCAAATGGGCGGGTGTCGGCGTCGGTACTGCCGTAGCAGCCAGTGTCGGCGGGTTTGTGTTCTTTGGAAATTCACCGACACCGTTGGCCGCCGCCGAACAAATTGTCAGCGAAGCCAAGACCGCACACACAGTACCGACGGATCGCTGTTACGAAGTGGCCACCGAGTGGGAACCGCTGCTGTTTCGACGGCTGCAACTGCCCGCGATTTCCCGCAAACACAAGCTCTGGACGCGCGGCGATCAATTCTGGATCGAGACCAACGGCGACGGGGCCAAGTGGGCGATGGGGCAAGAAACGAGCGGCAAAATCTGGTTCGCGATCTCGCGCAAACGCGGCCTCGTTTACGAACCGAGCGAAGCGGGCGAACCGTTGGCACGGTTCTGCGACCTCGTAAGTCTGCGTGTGGTCAGCACGCTGTCCGAACTCCTGGAGCAGTTCACGCTGTATCGCAAAGATACCGGCAAACCCGGCGAAGCGATTCGCATCGAAGCCGACCTGCGGCCTTCGTTCCTGAATCGCAACCCGCGGTTTCGCTATGTGAAACTCGAACTCGACCCCGTAACGAAGATCGTTCAGCGTGCGGAATTTCAACGGCAACTCAACGGCGAAGCCGCGGGAACGCTGACGTTCACCCTTCTCGAAACCGCGAATCAGTCCGATGACATGTACACACTACTCGGTCACCTCGATGCCGATAGTGAAGTGTTCGACCGCAAAGACACGACTCGGCAAGATCGCCGAACGAAGTTCCGCGACGAGTTTCTGAAACGGGTGCAGATGAGAATTAAATGATCCTACCGGAACTATTCGGCATCGGGTGCGTTATACTGTTACCAATATCCGCATTCACCACTGGTGTATCATGAAAATTCGATTCTTCTCGATACTGTCACTTTCGACGCTGCTGGTGCTCTCGCAAACGCTTTACTCGGCAGACGAGCCGAGCGTATCGAAGACGCCCCTCGGCAACACCGCCGGTGCCGTGGTCAAGGTCGGCACCGATCAAATCACGATCAACGTGCCCACCCCCGTGGCCAGCCCAGGTGGAAGAGGCGGACGACGGGGTGCGGCCAAGCCGATGACAAAGCTCGTCGAAACGTCGTACGCGATGTCCGCAAAAGTGATCGTGAAAACCGTCGGCGGAAAAGTGATGGAATTAACGGACGTCCACGAAGGCGAAACCGTTCGCCTACACATCGCAAAAATCAAGGAGAGCAAAGTCGGCGAGAAATCTGAATCACACATGGAAGTCACGCAAATCGACATCCCGAACCCGCCAGTCGTGAAGAAGTAAATTAGTGCGGTTCTGGGTTGATATCGACCTGTACGGTACGACATATCCGCCCGTTTGGGGCGGCGACCATCTTGGCCAATCGCCGCCCATCTGACCACTCGGCAACGACCACCAAGTACTCTCCTCGCTGGCTCCAATTCCTCTCTCGACCGAGTAATAGGGATGTCTGACCATCACACTCGACATGGAAAACTAACGGTTGGCCGACGAATGGCTCGACTGAAACCATAGGCGTCTCTGTCGAAATTTGAAGATCGAGGTTGCCACTCCCACCGGGACAAGCCCTATCGCGTTCGGCACGGCGTTTGCCGTGCTTGGTCCGAGCCCAAAATGAGATTGGAGCTACGTGCCGATCGACCTCGCGG
>JAYVXI010000027.1:0-8878 GCA_043785305.1 Limnoglobus sp.
GGCGGCCGCTTCGCGTACCTTTTGGACGGCGGGCAATAACAGCCCGATGAGGATTGCGATAATCGCAATCACGACGAGGAGTTCGATGAGCGTGAAGCCTTTGGCGAGTCGCCGAGGCCATCGCGTCATCGCGGACAAGGAAAGAGTCATTCGGGCACCTAAAAAAATGAAGATTTGGCCGGAAATTACGTATTTCTCCGTACCATCTATGATGATGCCATTCTGTCAATCCGGTGTCAAGAACAAAAGTGAGATTTTCCCCGAGATTTGTCGTCGCGCGTAAATTAGTTCCAAAATTTAGCCGCTAAAGTGGGGCACGTTAAAAAACGTGCCCCACGTAAACTATAATCGCCGCGATTCGATCGGGCGAAGTGGTGCAATGACATCGTAGGCACTACTTCTTTTTGACGTCGCCTTTCATGTCGAATTTCAACGGCATCGCTTCGCCTGGTAACGTAACCGAAAATGTCGTAGTGGTGAAAGCGGCGTAGATCAACGGGAGTTCCGTTTTGATAGTCGGTCCGGCAGGCGCTCCGCCCATTGGCCCCATTGGCCCCATTGGCCCACCCTTCATTCCTGGCATTCCAGGCATTTTATTCATCGGGTTACCTGCACTTTTCTGCTTATCTGCGGTCGATTTCATGTCTTTCATATAGTCGGTATCACCGATCGCCGTCATCTCCGTCGAAGAGCCTTTTGGCGATTTGACGACGGTCACTTTGTAAGTCCCTGCAAGCACCCCTCGAGTATCCCCATTGACGACGGAGAAATTGCCGCTGGCATCTGACATCGCCGTGTAGTTTGCATTCGATCCTTCGGCGGTGGAAACGAAGGTGAGCATCGCACCGCTTACGGGTGCGCCATCGATGGTTAATTGACCACTTGCATCGATCATTTTCGGCCCGCAACCGAAAAGGAACAACGGAAGTGTAAAAATCATCGGTGAAAATAGTCGCAGTCGCATGGGATTCACTCCGAGAAGAGAAACGGATACGGTAGAGAAAAACCAATCCGACTGGCACGAGCCAGTCGGATGGTCAGTAGTGAATTACGGGATGTTGGCGACTTGTCCATCGTTACGGCAGCCGAGCAGTTGGTACGTACGGTGGTCGATCGTCTGCGAGATGAAGGTCACCGTACCGTCGCCGCGCAGGAAGTTCGCGCCACCCGTGTGACGCGATTTGAAACCGAAGGAGATATTCCACGCACTGCGAGTCGCACGAGCCGGGTCGCTACAATCATTACCGTCGGATCGAGCATTGATTGGCGCGATCGTACCGCAAAGCGTGTTTCCGCCGTTGAAGTGCCACCAGCCTTGGTTCGTCAGGTGGTCGTGCATCGATGGCAGGGATTCGCCCATCGCGAGGGTGTTCGACAATCCATCGGTCACCATGGCAAAATTGATCCGTGGCCCGAGTCGTCCGAACATGCCGCGAATATCGACCGCGTTGCCCGAATTTCCGTGATCGGGACTATTCGTATAACCCATCGTAATCTGCGTGACGCCGACATAAGGGTTCGTTTCCGGACGACACCACGGCTGGTTGGGATTGTAACCGCATGGGCTCACCATGCATTGCGGTCCGGTGCTCGCCATGTAATTCACGAGATTCGCAGCAGGGTCGAAGTCGTCGCTCGGGCAGCGACCGTACGGCAGTTTGCGTGCGGAGGTTTGCACGTTTCCGATGCCGATTCCGACGGAGTTCAGAACGCTTTCTCGAGGATTGATCGCCTGATACATCCCGTTTTGTTCCATCTGAGGAAGCATGTGGACGATCCACGAACCTTGATCGCTATTCCAGTTACCGTCTTCGTTCGTACCGTAGCGGGTCGCAGGCAGACGGTTGAACGTGTCGTGGAAGGCGTGCATCGCGATCCCGAACTGCTTGAGGTTGTTCTGGCACTTCGCGCGGGCGGCCGCTTCGCGTACCTTCTGCACGGCGGGCAACAACAGCCCGATGAGGATTGCGATAATCGCAATCACGACGAGCAGTTCGATGAGCGTGAAGCCTTTGGCGAGTCGCCGAGGCCACCGCGTCATACCAGACAGTGAGAGAGTCATAATACACCATGAAGATGGAGATGATTGTGGTGAAAATTCACCACAGTCCCGAGTATCACGACCATTCTCATGAATGTCAATAATAAATTCCACGGAATCGGGAACTTTCTCGATTAGTGCCCACGCCGGATGTCCGACGGGGGGTAGCGGACCTCAATTCGGTAGACTTTTTTCACGCGGCAAACGATTTCCCACGTTGACGGATCGACGCGCTCGGGCACTTCGACACGGTGGATGTCGACCATCGCGTGGAAGCCGCGCTCCCAGAGGATGTCGATGACCATGCGCAGTGCCAACGGGTCGTCGAGCAGGCACTCCTCACTGTTGATTTGCGCGTGGCCAGACATCGCGTGTGCGTGGACGATCGGGATGATCTTGCTTTCGATCAGCTTCACGACGTTGCGGAATGTATCTTCGTGGAGTTCGACGTATTCTTCCAACCGCGTGACGAGTTCCTGGCGGGCGTGTAAGCCCAACTTCGTGGCGACGGGGATACTGCGAATGAGGTCGAATACTTCCGGGCTGAGTTCGAGCGAACTCTGGTACGCGAATTCTCGCAGAATGTTCCGCTGCACTTCCGGCAAGTCGCCTTCGGCATCGATGAAGTGGAAGTGGAATATCTTGCGCAGCGACTGCAATGCGTCGAAGTTCGTTTCCTTGAACACCTTGTAACGCTTGCGGCAAAGCTGTTCGTCGAAGTCGGTGACGCGCTCTTCGCGTTCCTCGCCGATTCCGGTTTCGCGCACTTGGCGGTTATGCTCGCGGATCTGTTGCCCACGCGAAAGCTGACGCCGCACGCTGACATCTTCCGAAACGAACAGCAGGCTGATGCGGAACATCGGCTTGCGGAACGCGCGCGAAAGCTCGCCGACGCGATGCTCTGCATGGAGTTCGAGCATCGCGTTGTAGAACATTTTGAGGCATTCGACCTGGACTTTCGTGCGCGGGAAACCATCGACGATGACGCCGTCGTGATATTCCGGGTCGAGTAGTTCTTCCAGCAGCAAGCCGATCACTTCGCGGTCGCCGACCATTTGCCCCGAGTTCTTGATCGCGAGTGCCGAAGGTGCCGTGAGTAATGCGCTGATAACGACGGGCGGCGCGGTGATGTCGCGGGCTTCGGCAATGAACGAGGCGTTCGTGCCCTTTCCCGCACCGGGCGCGCCACCGAGCCAGATGAACTCGCGTGGGAACTTCAAATTGTCGCGGCCAAAACGTTCTTGCAGGTCGACCCAGATCGCGGAGAAGATCAGGAAGGCGTCTTTGATTTCCAAGTCCGCGCTCGGCAACATCGGCGGCTTGGTCGCGTTCGCTTCACTCATGACAATTCTCCGAGATACGAAACACCGTACGCTCGTTGTACGCGACGACGCGATTCTAGATCCACTTCTTCCAGCGGAATGCCGCGAGCGAGACGACGACGGTGGCGGCCATCAGCGAGAGCGCGAACGGGTAGCCGTACGCCCACTTGAGTTCGGGCATGTGCTCGAAGTTCATGCCGTAAATGCCTGCAATCAGCGTGCAAACCGCCCCGATCAGCGAAATGACCGTAAGCGCCTTCATGACTTCGTTGAGGCGATTCGACGCCGCCGCGAGGTGCGTTTGCATCAGGTCGCTGACCATTTCGCGTGCGCCTTCGATCAACTCGGTGTAGCGCACGAGGTGATCGTAGACGTTGCGATAATAGACGATTTCGTGCGAGTTTACCAAATCGAACTCGCCGCGAACGAGCCGTGCCAGCACTTCGCGTTCGAGGATCAGCGTCTTGCGAAGGAACACGACTTGCCGCTTCAACCGCAGTAGCGTTTTGAGAATCTGCGGCGATGGCTTCGCGAAAAGCTTGATTTCGATGCGGTCGAGTTGTTCGCCGAACCGTTCGACGACGGGTGCGTATTCGTCGACCATTTCATCGAGAACGAGGTGGAAGAGATAATCCGGCCCACGGCCCGTTGTCTCCGCTCGGCGACCGACGTAGCCACGCACTTGATTGACGCACGGGAGTTCGTCGTAGTGGTGCGTAATCAGGATGTTGTGCGTGAGGATGCCGTTGAGTTGCGGGCGAATCCAGTTGGATCGCAAACGCCGCGGTTTCTGGGCGTTGGCCTCGGTCACCTCGGCGGCGTTCGGTTTGTCGGGGTTGCACACTTCCATCGGTAACGGGTTCGCAACAACGTAGAGATACGTCGGGAATTCCTCGACCTTCGGCAAGTGTGCCATGCCGTCTTCGAGGCGGCGAGGTCGGGTGATGTCTTCGAGCGTGAGCGGGTGAACGGGTAGGAAATCGCGAAAAACTTGGGCTTCTTCTTCGGGCGTCGGGTTCTCCAGATCGATCCAGATGATCGTGCCTTCAGCGATGTCGGATGAACTTTTCGGGATCTCGGTTGCGAGTGGGCAACTGGCCGTGTTCGTTGCCGAATCCCAACGATAGAAGCGAATCATGGCGGTCACTTCGTATTGGAGAACGTACCGCCGGAGCTTTCGGAGCCACTGACTTGGCCGGTTTTCGTGTTGTACACGAGAGGGTTTCCGCTCTTGTAATCCTTCTCGCGGCCGACGCCGGTTTGACGGCGGTACAATGTCGCCTGGCCATCGGCGTAGCCTTCCAGAATCACCTGGCTGCCATCGTACTTGATGATGTGACCGAGGCCGTAATATTCGTCGGTGCGAACCCGTGCGTCGCCCTCGGCGATCATCTTTTGCTCGCCTTGCGCGCCGGCTTTGTCCTTGTACGATGTCGCCGTGAGCGTGTCGGTGCATTGCAGCACCACGGTCTTCGGCGGCACGTTGTGCGCTTCGATCTTGAGGTTGATATTGTCCGTCGGCAAGTTGAACACGACGATCGATTCGCGGAACACCGCCTTCTGGAAAATCGACTTGCGATCTTCGATGTCCAGCCGCCCCGCGAACTGCACGATGGTCAACTTCAGTTCTTCCTCTTTCGGCTTCGTGGGTGCGGGTGCGGGTGCGGTAGCGGGTGGCGCAGGAGCCGATTGCGGCTGGTCGTCTTTTGAGGACAATTGCAGGCCGCGAGTCTCGCCTGGCCCCGTGGCGAGGATCAAACTGCGGTCGTCCTTCACGCGAACTTCGAGCAATCGCGCCTTGATTCGCTGGGCTTTCACCGTCTTCCCGCTCCGCGACTCGAAGGTTTCATCGACGTAATACACATCCCCCTCGGGGCGTGGCTTACCCAGCACGGCCTCGGCATCTTCGGGGATCGGCTCGCAGATCACGCGCTCGATTTTCGGGTCGTCTGGGTTCGGTGCGTTCGGCGTCACCGGCGTCGCTCGCGGTTTCGCGGGCGTGTTTTGTTTCATCTGGTTGAAGTAAATCGGGCGGTCGAAACCGACGTCGAGATGGTGGCAAAGCACGTACGAACGCGACCACGTTTGCTCGGCAGCGATGGCACCCGGCAACGGTTTCGCGGGCACTTTCGACGGCGGTTGCTGAACGGCTTGCACCAGCCCTGTGAATTCTGCGAAGCGTCGTTCGCCGCGAAAGTTCATGCGTTCTTGCCAAAGTACCGTCAGGTCCGAACGCTCGTTGATGGCCGCACCACTGAGGTCGCTAGAACTCGGCATCTTCAACCAACCCTTGCCCTTCACTGCCACGGAGTTGTTCGGCTGATCGATGACGACGTCCGGCCCCGCGATCTTAATATCCTCGAAGTGAACTTCCGCGAGTAAATCTTGGGTGCCGACAACCTTCATCACGTGCCCGTTCACCCAGTGATTCATCGTCAAATATGCGCCGGTAATCAGCAGGCCGTTCGGTTGCTTGGCCGGGTCGATCGGGTCTTGTTTCACGATGACGCGACCATCGCAGATTGCGCTTTCGAGTTCGTACTGTACCGCATCCGCTTTCGCGGGGGGAGCGCCCTTCACGGCGGGCCGCGGGTCGGCGGGGTAGCGCATCACCCACACTTCGATCGAGCGTGCCGAAAGATCCATCGGCTTGGGCTTCGGCGGTAGCTGTTCGATCTTGGCCGTGGGATCGACGAATGGCGGAATGAACGGCCCCGGCGTCGCGGTCGGTATCATTGCCGCGATCAATTCTGGCTTCTTTTGCAGCGGTACTGGTGCCGGTGTAGCGGGTCGGCTCACTGTTTGCGAGGCGGGTGCGTTCGGTACCGGTCGGACGGGCTTCGGCACGTCTTTGAACCACGTCATGAAGTGGTCGGTATCGCGGATGTTCGTGTCTGCCGAGCGGCCGTTGACGTGGCCGATGCCTTGCAAACGCGAAGGCCGGGCGGGTGCATTGCTGGCTTCTTTGCCGGGTGCGGGCTGTTCGAGCCAGAGCCTCAGCGTGTCGGCACGCAGGTCGAAACCGCTCTTCGGATCGGCGAACGACGCATCGCCGGCGAAGGTGAGCAAGTCGACTTCCTTCGTGCCAATTTTGTCGACGGTTTGCGTCAGCGAATCGCGCCAGATTGCGGTGAGTGTCGTCGTTTTCGTTTCTTCGTCGAACATGTCGATCTTGCCGGGGCCGAGCACTTCAATGCGAGTCGTCTTTTTGATTTTCGCAGTCGCCGGTGGGTCGTACGTCTCGAGCAACAACCGCCCGATTTGCCCCGCACGACCGGCTTCGAGGCGGTTGCGTTGGCGAACGGCAATCAGTGGCGAACCGGAAAGGATCGTTCGCGTCAGGAACTTCTTCGGGTCGTTTTCGTAAATGATCGACTGACACTGCGCTTGCAACTGATCGCTCTCAGCAGCCAGATACACGCTCGTTCCCGTGGCCCGGAGCGTCTTGAACGCGGGGCCGTTCGATTTCGGTTGTGCGGTGGCAGGCGACAAGAGCGCCGTCTGGAATTCGATTTCGAGTACCTGGCAAATCAGGTGATCTCTCGTGCCCGAGACATTGATCCGCGTGACTTCGACGTTGTTCGGCACGAGCGGGTTCGAGATGGCGGCGGCATCGAATCGCGCCTCGTTCTTTTCCCAGTCGAAACGGAACGGGCCGAGCGTGTGGATGCGAACGAGCGCCTTCTCGTGGATGCGATTCGAGATCGCCACGCCGTCTGGGATGCCACCCATAATCGCCATCATCGCTGCGGGTGGATCTTCGACGACGACCGCTTTTTTGCCGGGTGCAGCCGGTGTCGGTTCGGGAGTCGTAGAGCCGGGGAAACCCGATTTCCCATCGGTCCACAGGCTGAAGATGACATTTTCCGAAAGCGTCATTTCGCGAACGCCTTGGAAGCCGAGTTCTTTCGTCGGCTTCGCGTTCGGTGCCAAGGCCACGGGCGGCCCGGTCTTCGGCTTCTTCAGATAAATCTTCATCCCGTCTGCGGTGATCGTCGGCGGCGGCGTGTGCAGTCCGAACGCCATGTCGGCGATCGTTTGCACGCGGAATTCTTCATCGGCGGCCACCGACACTGTTGGCAAACTGCTACCGCGAATCGGCCGTGGCAGGTTCTCCCGGTTGACGATTTCGACGCTGGCGGATGTCCAGATGTTCGGCCCGTTCGTGTTCGCCTGATCGGGGTGATCGTGCGTACGATAAAACACCGGGCCGGGCGTCTTGAACACAAACGCCCGGTTCGCATCGGCGGATCGCTGATTGTTCGTAATGTGTACGCGACCGTTGCGCGGATCGGTGCGGGCGGTGAACGGGTCGGGTGCCGTACGCAGTTCCATTCCGACGATCTTCGCCTTGCCGGTCAGCATTTCGCGTTCGGAGCCGATGACTTTGTCGAGTTCGAGTATCGCTTCGTCGGCATGAAGTGTCGTGATCTCGGTCACTTCGCCCGGCACTCGTTCGTGCGGCAAACGTGGCTTTGCGAACATGGCCAAACTGAACGGCGAGAGTCGAACGAATTTACTCGGCTCGTTGCCGAGGTCGGGCCGCCCCGCCGCGAAGACGATGCCATCTTCGCGCATCTCAATGCGGGTGGGATATGCCGACTGGACTTCGGGGCAGTTCTGTCCGAACGCCTCTTTCAGTCGGGTGACGGTCGGCGATTCGCGGTCGCGTAGTGGCGGTGCGGGGCCTTCGCGCGGTTCGAGTAATGCGGCGGGCAGTTGCGGGAGACCATCGACGTTGCCGAGAAATTGCGCGTAGACGAGGTAAATCGCCCCGAAGGCAATCAAACCGAGTAACAGGAGTAAAATCCGTCGCGGCGTCCACACGATCCGTATCCCCCGGTCAATCCGTCCGCCGATGCTGCAGTACGACATCGGCCCAACGCCCTTGCAGCCCCATCAGCCACTCGATCGCTTCGCGAACCGCCCCATGTCCACCTGGCTTCGCCGTCACATAGTGGGCCACATCGCACACTTCTCCGCACGCATCCGCCACGGCCACGGCCAACCCGCTGCGTAACAAAACAGGCACATCGGCTAAATCATCGCCGATGCTGCACACTTCTTCGGGCCGACACCCCATGCGTACCAGCAGTTCGTCCCACGCGGGCCGTTTATCCGAACGACCCTGCAAAACCGTGTCGATTCCGAGTTCGTTCGCACGTCGTTCGACCGCAACCGACGTACGCCCCGATAGAATTGCCACGCGATTACCGTTCTCCTGCCAAAACTTCAACCCCGATCCGTCGCGCACGTGAAACCGCTTGATCTCGGCCCCATCGTCGGAGTACGCGATGCTGCCATCGGTGAGGACGCCATCGACGTCGAGCAACAGTAAACGGATTTTCGCAGCACGTAACACGAGTTCCGTTCTGGGGAGAGCAATAGGCACGGCGACCTCGGGTGACATTCCATCCGCCCCATTGGCATCAAGTTAAGGAGTTGGGCTTGTAATAAAGCGGAAGTCCTTCCACCATAGGGAGTTATCACACAACCCTCTGGAAGAAGGAACTTC
>JAYVXI010000028.1:0-8876 GCA_043785305.1 Limnoglobus sp.
AGGGTTGTGTGATAACTCCCTATGGTGGAAGGACTTCCGCTTTATTACAAGCCCAACTCCTTAACTTGATGCTAATGGGGTCTACCCAGGGGTTTCCCAGGGCTTTTGGAACATTTTGAGGTAGGTATTTCCATGAAGACTCTCGACATACCTGTTTTAAATCGATTGCTCGATCCACTCGGCCAACTCCTTTCTCCAGAGGTAGCACGCAGACTTGTGGATTATCGGTTCGATGCTAAGGCGCAAACTCATATCGACAAGTTGGCCCGTAAGTGCAACGAAGGCCAGTTGACCGATGGTGAACGTCTCGAATACGAAACCTACGTCCAGACGCTCGATTTCATCGCGATTCTCCAAGCCAAAGCCCGCTCGCTACTCAAGCAATCCCCGGTTGCCTGATGCCACCTACTCTTCGCCAACTCGTCCGCGACCGATCCGACTGCCGCTGCGAATATTGTCAACCTTCACAAGGGGCCGAATTTGAGCGGGATCGATCCGCTCACGGGACACGTGGTAGATTGTTCGACCCGCGCCGTCAGTCGTGGAAGCGAAACTTCGAGTGGTTCGGTGCCGTGTTGATCGGTCGGACGCAGACCGGACGTGCGACCATCGCCGTCCTCGCCATCAACGATCCGCACCGCGCCGAACTTCGCCAAATCATTATGGATGACGGTGATTGGCCCGAGGTTGATTCGTCGACCCTCGACTCGGCTCTGGCGGATGGGGGAGCGACCGTCTTGGCCGGGATTGTCGCCCGCGTCAAAGCCATCCCGGCACCTGATGGGTCTGCGTTCGTGCGCGAACTCGACCAGATCCAGATCGCGACCGCAATCGGTGGTGCATCGCCTGTTGACGATAGTCCAACGAATCGAGGATATCGCAGACGGCGGCACGTACGATTTCTCATGCAGACGCTGCCAAAGTTCGGATTCGGACGGGGCAACCGCGTTCATAACGCTCTCTCGGTTCAGCGGACGGTGACGAATTCGTGGTGATTGAAGAGCACCAAAATCAAGCCGGCGCGGCGATCCGGTTGCGATAGGAATGCGGCGCACTCGATCGCTTCGGTTGCGGTGGGCGGGCGGCCGAGGAGTTGCTCGAACGCGGCGGTCACGAACTTGGGTTGATCGTTACCGACCTCTTTTGCGATCTGTTGCGAGAGGAGTTTCGCCATCGCCGTACTCAGTTCGCTGTTCGCCAGTGCCAGTGCCTGTTGCGGAATAATGCTCTCTTTGCGTTGGTAACATTCGCTCGTATTCGCCGCGTCGAACAGCTTTAGATACTCCATTTGCTTCTCGTGAGCGTGGCGAAAATACAGGCTTCGGCGGAACACCGTCAGCCCGAGCGCGTGATCGATATCCGCGCCGCCCATGGTGACATCGAGCTTCCCGGCCACATACAGAACGTGATCGCGTACCGTCTCCGCTTCGAGCCGACGCGGGGGCATTCGCCAATAATAAATGTTGTCGCGGTCGAGTGCGGCGTTCTTCGCGTCGGGCGTCGACGACATCCGGTATGTGCGACTGTTCACGATCAATTTGTGGATGTGCTTCATCGACCAACCGCGTTCGACGAACTCGGCGGCGAGCCAGTCGAGCAAGTCGGGCTGCATGGGACGACGGCCGTTTTTGCCGAAGTCGAACACGCTCGGCACCAACGCCTGACCGAAGTGCCGTAGCCAGATGTGGTTCACCGCCACCCGTGCCGTCAGCGGGTTCTTCGCGTCGGTCAGCCAGTTGGCGAACGCGGTGCGGCGACCGGTGCTCGCGCCGACCGCCTTCACGTCGGGAAACTTCAGGCCGAGCGATTGCGGGATGCCCGCCGATAGCGGATGGGCTTTGTCCGGGTTGCGTTCGTCGCCGCGTTCGTACAGGTACGTCACGACTTTTGGGTCGGCATCGAAGGCGCGGGCGAGGCCGTCTTTCTTGGTATCGGCTTCACCGGGGACGGCGTCGATGCGGACTTTGTGCGGGTCGAACACGGCGCGAACTTGGTAATATTCGGTCTGCTTGATCGGGTCGTACAGGTGATCGTGGCAGCGAGCGCAACCGAGCGTTAGCCCCTGGAACGCGAGGAATGTGTGATCGACCACGTCGGTCATCCACTTTTCGCGGCTCGATTTGAAGTTCCGCACGAGGTAGCCGGTGGCGCGGAGTGTCTTCGGGTCTTCCGGTGCGATCTCATCGCCGGCCAGCATCTCGCGGGCCATCCGGTCGTAACCCTTGTCCGCGTTCACGCTCTCGACGATCCAGTCGCGCCACCGCCAAACGTGCGGTTGGCTGTCGCGAACGTCTTTGCCGTCGGTCCAGCCGGCCCAGTCGGAGTAGCGCCACACGTCCATCCAGTGTCGGCCCCAACGCTCGCCGTATCGCGGCGAAGCCAGCAAGCGATCGACGACTTTCGCATAGGCATCGGGGGACGGATCCACGAGGAATGCCTGGAGTTCTTCGGGTGTCGGCGGCAGGCCGATCAAGTCGAAACTGACCCGGCGCAACAGGGTGCGTTTGTCGGCTTCGGGTCGCGGCACGAGTTCGTGTTCGCGGTGCCCGGCGGCGATGAACGCATCGATGGGGTTCCCTGCCCACGCGCCGCTGGCCATCGGTACGGCAGGGCGTTTGACCGGCTCGAACGGCCGCCACGGGTACGACGCGAGGAAGCGGCGATACTTGGCGAGCGTCTTCACGGCGGCGGTTAATTCATCGGCGTTCGGCTTGTCGTTCGCATCAGCAGATGAATGACCGGTGAGGATTTCGAGCAAGTTGGGAACGCCGTCGCCGTCCGCATCTTCGTCGGCGATCATCTCGAAACGGGCCGGGATATCGAACGGCTTGCCCGCTTTCTTCAGTACCTTTTTCGCCTCTTCCAAACGCTCGCCGAATGTGTTGCGGGGCTTGTCGTCGTTCGGCCCGGTATCGCCCGGCACGTGGCACAACCGGCAGTCGTTCACTTTGGCCAACAGGTACGGCCCCATATGCAGCGCGAGCGCCTGCTTGTGGATCGGCTTCGCGAACGCCATCGCGGAACCAAACAGCATCACGGCGAAGGCAACGAGCAGACGAATCATCCGATGATCTCCGTGATCGGTTTGCCGAAATCGATCTCCAGCCGCTTTCGGCCGGGGACTTCGAGGCTTCGCGCATCCAGCCCGAGTTGGTGCAACACGGTGGCGTGAATGTCGGTCACGTAATGGCGATTTTCCGTCACTTGGTAACCGATCTCGTCGGTCTTGCCGTGTACCGTGCCGCCTTTAATTCCGCCACCCGCCAGCCAGACGCTGAACGCTTGTGGGTGGTGATCGCGGCCATCGCCCTCGGCCCCCGGCGACCGACCGAACTCGGTGGCCCAGACGACGAGTGTATCCTTTAGCAGGCCACTTTGCTTCAAATCCTTCAGCAAACCCGCGATGGGGCGATCCGTTTGCGTCGAGAGTTTCGTGTGGTTGTCCTTGATCTTCGCGTGCGCATCCCACTCGCCGCCCCCGCCGCCGCCGTGATAAATCTGCACGAAGCGGACGCCGCGTTCGACGAGCCGACGCGCCGACAGGCAGAGCTTGCCGAACGGGGCCGTCTCCGGTTTGTCCAACCCGTAGAGCGTGCGCATCGCCTCGGTTTCTTTTTCGAGTTGGAGCGTCTCGGGGACTGCCGTCTGCATTTTGAACGCGAGTTCGTACGACTTGATGCGCGCCTGTAACTGCGGATCGTCGGGATAATCGATCCCCGAAAGGCGGTTGAGCTTGCCGATCAGTCCGAACTCGTTGGCTTGCTCTTCGGCAGACTTTCCGGCGGGCCGTTTCCCGAATGGCAACGGGGCTTGGCCGTTGGTGTTGAGCCGCACACCGGCATGTTCCGGCCCGAGGTACGCGGCACCGTGCGCCCATTCGCCGCCGCAACAATCGCCGGGCGGCACGCCGAGCACGACGTATTCGGGCAGGTTGTCGGTCATCGAGCCGAGGCCGTAACACGCCCACGAACCGACGGTCGGGTGCGCGCCTTCGCGGACGTGTCGCCCCGTGTGGAATTGCAGCATCGCGCCGTGGTCGTTGTCCGATGTCCATAACGAACGCACGACGGCCATTTCGTCGGCCATCTCGGCGGTGTGCTTCCACCAGTCGGCCGCGAGTAGCCCGGATTTCCCGTAGTTTTTGTAGCCGCAGTTCAGCGCCATCAGCGTCTTGCGGTTGCCGTGTTTCGGGTTACCTTCGACGACATCCGTGCCAGGCTTTTTCACGACATCGGCGAACGGAGTATCGGCAATCGACTTGCCCGCAAACTTGTTCAACGCCGGTTTCGGATCCCAGCTTTCGAGGTGTGAAACGCCGCCACAGAGGAATATCCAAATGACCGACTTCGCCTTCGCGGCATGGTGCGGCCCACTCTCGACACCGAGCTTGGGGTCGGCTTGCGCAACGCCATCGCGAAACATCATCGCGCCGAGCGCCAGCCCCGTGAAGCCGAGGCCCGTATCGGCAAGGAACGAACGACGCGGTACGCCGTGACTCATATTTCACCTTACGAAGAATGAGGGCAGTACATCGTGGCAATCAATGCATAAAGTCTAGCGACGCGAACGAGGTCGTCGATGTTGACCCACTACACAATTCGCGGAGTATCACTCAACCTCAGATCCCCGTGTAACCGCGTCGCTGAGTGAGTCTTTGCTTTACCAGCGTTCACTATTCGCACTAATTTTTGCAAGCCTTTGATAGTCTGAGCAAATTGCGATCATTCTGAGTAAAGTACCTCACATGGATTACAATATCAGCCCCGGCGTCGAACGGGCGTACCAAAATGCTCTGGCGTGGGCGTCGCGACGCTCGCCAGGTGCCGTGCGCTCGCCCGATTCGAGCGACTGGTTGCTCGGGTTACTCGAAGAGGACGAAGGGCGGCCTTACGCACTGCTCCAACGGCTGAGTGTGAATGTGCCGAAGTTGTGCCACTTTCTCGAAAGCGAACTGCCGTTTGAAGTCGCGATCCAAAACCCATCGGAACTCTACACGCAAGCCCGTGGCTACTCGCTCCAGTTACGCGGCGAACCGACGCTGACGACGGACATCGTGATGTTCGCGGTACTCGTTTCCGATGACACGCTCGCCGAACAGTGTGCCAATTACGGCGTCGATTTGGCACGAATCGAACGCGAACTCCGCAGCGAGATGATCGTTGCACCGGAATCGATCCAGCAACCGCCCGGCGAGTTTGTGGTACCGCAACCGACCGAACTCGCCGGTGCGGCCCGCGTTCTCGATGCGAATCTCAACCGGGCACGCGAATCCTTACGCGTGATCGACGATTACACGCGATTCGTGCTGAACGACGCCACTTTAACCGAGAAATGTAAGTCACTCCGGCACCAACTCGCCGAAGCCACGCAACGGCTGCCGCATGGCTTGCTGATCACTTCTCGCGATGCCGCCAGCGATGTCGGGACGACGATTGGCACGCGCTCCGAGTACATCCGGCGAACGCCGCATCAGGTGGCGGAAGTCAATTGCAAGCGACTACAGGAATCGTTGCGAAGTGCCGAGGAATACGGCAAGCTCGAAGGCCCCGAGTTCGCCCGCGACATCGAGCGAATCCGCTACGAAGCCTACATTCTCGAACGGGCCATCCTCATCGGTGCGAAGTCCCGCGAACGCCTACCGAACGATTGCCTTTACGTGCTGCTTACCGGTTCGCAGTGCGTCAGCGGCCTCGATTGGACGATCGCGGAAGCGGCCGCTGGCGGAGCAACGATCGTGCAACTTCGCGAAAAAACGCTGTCGGATCGCGAACTGCTGGAACGTGCGAAACAAGTCCGCAAATGGACGCGAAAAGCGAATGTGACGTTCATCGTGAACGATCGCCCCGACATCGCGCGGCTATCCGATGCCGATGGCGTGCATCTCGGGCAAGACGACCTGGCCGTGCAAGACGCCAGACGGATCCTCGGTCCCGACGCAATTATCGGCGTCAGTACGCACAACGTGCAACAGGTGCAACAAGCGGTTCTGGATGGCGCGAATTACCTCGGCATCGGCCCGACGTTTCCTTCAAAAACCAAGGCATTCGCCGAGTTCGCCGGCCTCGACTTCATTCGCCGAGCCGTAGTGGAAACATCGTTGCCCGCGTTCGCCTTGGGTGGCATCACGCTCGAAAACGTGCGAGAGGTCATCGCCGCCGGTGCCACGCGAATCGCGGTCAGTTCCGCCATCGCCGAAGCCGCCGAACCGCAAATCGTAGCCCGCCAATTCCGCGAACGGCTGCATCGGGAGTGAGTTTGGCCGTGATCGCACTCCGCAATTCTGGCAGCCAGATTCCCAAACAACACTATTGCTTCTACCCGCATTTCGAGTTATTCTCTAATTAATGGAGGTAGCATCTCCATCCCGCCGATTGTTCACGACATACAAACATTAATCGCAGGCATCCACCATGCTCACATTCCTCGGCGGTCAATCGCGACTTTGCGATGGAGTGGCACGGCGTTCGTTCCTCAAAGTTGGCGCACTCTCATTCGGTGCGGCGTCCCTCTCATTAGCCGATGTCTATCGTGCCGAAGCCGCCGCCAAAGCGAGTGGCCTCGGTTCGCAATCGACTTCGCAACATAAAGCCGTCATCAACGTCTTCCTCGGTGGCGGCCCGCCTCACCAGGACACGTTCGATTTGAAGATGGATGCCCCCGTCGAAATTCGCGGCGAGATGACGCCGATCGATACAAAAGTGCCCGGCATTCAAGTCAGCAATGTCTTCCCGAAGATGGCCGCAATGATGGACAAATTCGCCATCATCCGCTCGATCGTCGGCGCGCAGGGTGGCCACGACGCCTTCCAGTGTACGACGGGATACCGCAACGAAGACCTCTCCGCACTCGGTGGTCGGCCGAGTATCGGTTCGGTTTTGGCACGGTCGCAGGGGCCGGTCGATCCTTCGGTTCCCCCGTTCATCGGCCTGGCGGAAAAGACCGCACACATGCCGTGGAGCGATGCGGGTAAGACCGGCTTCCTCGGTTCGATGTACGGCGCGTTTCGGCCAAACGGGCCGGACATCGCCAACATGAAAATGAACATGGCGAACCTCAGCCACATGGCCGACCGCAAAAAGATGGTCGCCGGGTTCGACAACCTTCGCCGCGAACTCGATGCGAACGGTTCGCTGATCGGTGCCGACGCCCATCAAGAACGCGCCCTGAACGTGCTGACGTCGAGTAAGTTGATCGAGGCACTCGATGTCACGAAGGAAGACCCGAAAATCCGCGACCGTTACGGCGACGGCAAGCCGTACAAGTTCCAGTTCGACGGTTCGCCGACGGTGAACGAGCATCTGCTGATGGCCCGCCGACTCATTCAAGCCGGTGCCCGCTGCGTCACGCTCAGCTACGGTCGTTGGGATAGCCACGGTAAGAACTTCGACCTCGTTCGCGATCACGGTGCGAAACTCGATCAATGTTTGTCAGCACTCGTCTGGGATCTCGAACGTCTCGACATGCTCGACGATGTCACCGTGATTGCGTGGGGCGAGTTCGGCCGGTCACCACGCATCAACAAGGAAGCAGGCCGCGATCACTGGCCACAAGTGAGTTGCGCCGTGCTTGCGGGTGGCGGTATCAAAACCGGGCAGGTCGTCGGTTCGACGAATCGCCTCGGCGAGTTCGCGAAAGATCGCCCCGTGACGTTCGGAAACGTGTTCGCGACACTTTACCAAAGCCTAGGCTTGAACCCCGAAACGACGACGATCCCCGACCCAACCGGTCGCCCACAATTCGTCGCCGAGGGCGGTTCGATCAAGGAACTGGTTTGAGGTCAATACGGCACACGGATTGTGCCTGCGACTCCAAACGCACACGAACGAATGCCGGTGCTGAGCGTCGATCCGCGTGAGGATTTCGAGGTTGGAAGTTCCCACGGACGTTCGTCCGTGGGCATTGGGTTATCCTCACCCACACGAATCCTGACAGTCAAAAAGTCGCAGGCTTACTGTTCAGCACCTTTAAAAGTTCCGCGTGCAACAGGCCATTCGTGGCGATCAGGTCCATGCGGAACGGATCGAACGGCGAGCCGTCCGCTGCCGTCAGCGTTCCGCCCGCTTCTTGCACCAACAGCGCACCCGGCACGACATCCCACGGCCAATTGTCGTAGCACCAATACCCATCGAACCGCCCCGCCGCAACGTATGCCATGTTGATCGCCGTCGAACCGGTTCGCCGCAGCGATTGCGAGTGTGCGGAGACTCGCTTCCATTTCTCGAGGTTATTCAACTGCTTCTGATAGTCCGTCGGAAAGCCCGTCGAAAGCAAGCCATCGTGAATGGTGGCAATCGTACTGACGCGCATCGGCTCGCCATTCAGGAACGCGCCGCCACCTTTCGTTGCCGTGAAGAGTTCGTTCAGACGCGGATCGAGCGTGACGCCGACGACGATTTCGCCATCGACGACGAGGCCGACGTTGACGCAATAGGCGGGGACATCGTGCGCGTAGTTGCCGGTGCCATCGAGCGGATCGACGATCCACACTGGCGGCGAGCCGGCCACGGGCCGCATCCCGGCGAGTGGCTTGCCGACGCAATCTTCCTCGCCGAGGAATAGATGGTCGGGGAATCGACCGAGGAGATACTGCGAAATGGCTTTCTGCGAAGCGATGTCGGCATCGGTAACGAGGTCCGCCCGCGACTTCTCACGGACGGAAAAGCGATTCCGCCAGCCTTCGAGTTCGGCCGCCCCACGACGCGCCGCATCAATGGCGGCATCGAGCCAATCGGCCAAAAGTGTGTTGTTCATCCCGTTATGATACGAGCCGCCGGGTTCATCCCTATCGCGTTCGGCACGATATTTGCGCGTTGCGCGAGGGTGAGGCCTCCGTTTAATGTACGGCTTCTCTTACCGGGAGTGCCGACATGACTGCG
>JAYVXI010000029.1:0-8827 GCA_043785305.1 Limnoglobus sp.
TTCGACGCTCGCCGCAAGTACCGACCAAAAATCGACCGGACGCGACACAAAATCGACCGACCACGACATTCTCACGACACTTGGAGACACTTTCACGACACTTTGCGCACGACGCGAATTCCGACTTACGTCGGATCGTCTCCGATTTTTTGACTTCGCGAATTCGTGTGGGTGGCCGGTTGCATCGGCGTTTTGCGTTCGGTACAATGGATCGAATCCCGTTCCCGATCGAGGTGATGCCATGCCGTTGGGTTGTATGGGTATCTGGCGGCGGTAGCTGGGCTATCCGCGTTGTGGGTCGTGTTGCGGCGGCTCGTCCGATGGCGTCGAAAGAGAGCAATACCAGAAACTTAGAACAGCATGTCTGACCTGCGTGGTTGTGTGTGCGAACCTTCTACGCGATACTCGGTTAACCTTTTAGTCATCGTCCTCGTCGCGTCGGCGCGGTTTGCGTCGTTTCGTGGATCGTTTCGCGGAGCGCTTCGGACGGCTACCGCTGGTCATCGCGAGTTTCACCACCGCAACAATGATCACGAAAATCACGCCGATGCCGATGCCGATGTATTTGGAAGCGTTGTCGGGGGTATACTTGAAACCCATCGGAGTGGTTTTGCGGCCATCGACACCTTCAACGTATTCAATTTTTATTTTGCAATGCGGGCACGAACTCGGGGCGGACATTCCCGTCCATGTGACTTGTTTCTTGCAACTCGAACACGTTGCGGTGTTCTGCATCACCCCGCCACCCATCTCCGATGGCCGAATCGGCATCCCGCCTTGCGGTTGCGCGAGTGCGATCGTTCCACCGGTACTGAGCGCGAGTACCACGAGTGGCAGCCAGGAAAGGTTTCGGCGCATGAGAGAGGTTCCGTCGAGAGGCAAAGCAATGAATACAACAGTTGATGAAATTACCACGACGCACGATCCCGTGCGCCAGTAAAATGGAAATTCGCAAGAATCGCTGGTTGCGTTTTCGGTTTGAATTGCCACCTCACGGCTTGCCGACGAAGAGCGGCATCTCGCTGCCTTGCAGGAACGCGGCGCGAAGGGGTGCGGCTTATGGTCGGCGATAGCAATCCATGCCAAGATAGTAGGCGATGCGCACGCGGTTCGTAAAGTATTGGGAGTTTGCGCGGAACGATCTGCACCCGACGAACTTTGTAGCACTGGGAATCATGCCGAAACGTACTGACATCCGGAAGATTTTGCTCATCGGTTCCGGCCCGATCATCATCGGTCAGGCCTGCGAGTTCGACTATTCGGGTACGCAAGCCTGCAAAGCGCTACGCGAAGAAGGCTACGAGGTCGTCCTCGTCAACTCGAACCCCGCCACGATTATGACCGATCCGGAAACGGCGGATCGCACGTACATCGAGCCGATTACCTGGCAAACGGTCGAAAAAATTATCGCGATCGAACGCCCCGACGCACTGCTGCCGACGCTCGGCGGACAGACGGCGTTGAACACGGCGATGGACCTGGTGAAGCACGGCGTGCTCGAAAAGTACGGCGTCGAGATGATTGCCGCAAACGCCGAGGTGATCGACAAAGCCGAGGATCGCCAGAAGTTCAAAGACGCGATGATTAAGATCGGCCTCGAAGTGCCGAAGAGCCTCGTCGTGCGTTCGATGGCCGACGCGGAGACGGCCAGATTGACGATCGGTTTGCCGTGCGTGTTGCGGCCGAGTTTCACGATGGGCGGCACCGGTGGCGGCATCGCGTACAACCGCGACGAGTACATTCAGATCGTCACGCGCGGCCTCGAACTCAGCCCCACCGGCGAAGTTCTCGTCGAAGAATCGGTGATCGGCTGGAAGGAATACGAATTCGAAGTGATGCGCGACAAAGCCGACAATGTCGTGATGGTCTGTACGATCGAGAACCTCGACCCGATGGGCGTCCACACGGGCGATAGCATCACGGTTGCGCCGATCCAGACGCTCAGCGACAAGGAATTTCAGCGAATGCGCGACGCGGCCAAGATGATCATCCGCGAGATCGGCGTCGAAACGGGCGGGTCGAATATTCAGTTCGCGACGAACCCCATCGATGGCCGCATGATCGTCATCGAAATGAACCCGCGCGTCTCGCGGTCGTCGGCACTCGCCTCGAAAGCGACGGGGTTCCCGATCGCGAAAATTGCGGCCAAGCTCGCGGTCGGTTACACGCTCGACGAACTGCAAAACGACATCACCCGCGAGACACCCGCTTGCTTCGAGCCGACCATCGATTACGTGGTGACCAAGATTCCGCGGTTCACGTTCGAGAAGTTTCCCGATGCCGATGCGACGCTGACGACGCAGATGAAATCGGTCGGCGAAACGATGGCCATTGGCCGCACGTTCAAGGAGTCGCTTCAGAAAGCGCTACGTGGCCTCGAAGTCGGCCGGTTCGGTTTGGGCTGCGATCGCGCCGACCTGTGGGGCAGCGAAAACGAACCGACGATTGAAGAGATTTCGTCGAAGTTGACGACGCCGAACGCGGACCGAATCTGGTACGTTCGTTATGCATTCAAGGCGGGGATGTCGATCGAAGATGTCTATGCTCGAACGAAGATCGACCGCTGGTTTTTGCAGAACATTTTCGATCTCGTTGCGTTCGAGGATGAACTGCGGGCGGCGGGGCCGCTGGAGCGCGTGACGCAACCGATGATGCTGAAAGCGAAGCAATGGGGCTTCACCGACCGTCAGCTTTCCAACCTGTGGGGCGGTTCGGATGCCGAGATTCGCCGCATCCGTAAGGGGATGGGCGTGATCGCATCGTACAAGTCGGTCGATACGTGTGCGGCCGAGTTCGAGGCGTACACGCCTTACTACTACAGCACGTACGAAACGCCCGCACGAGCCGCCGACGGCAGCGTGCTGCTCGAAGACGAAATTTTACCGCCAACGGGCAAGCCGCGAATCATGATTCTCGGCGGCGGCCCGAACCGCATCGGCCAGGGAATCGAGTTCGATTACTGTTGCGTGCAAGCCGCGTTCGCACTGCGAAAAGCCGGCTACGAAGTCATCATGGTGAACTCGAACCCGGAAACGGTGAGCACCGATTACGACACGTCGGACCATCTGTTTTTCGAGCCGCTGACCGTCGAAGACGTGCTCAATATCAACGACCGAATGCAGCCCGTTGGCGTGATCGTGCAGTTCGGCGGGCAGACGCCGTTGAACCTCGCGAAGTCGCTCGAAACCAACGGCGTGCCGATCATCGGAACGAGCGTCGATAGCATCGACATGGCCGAGGATCGCAAGCGGTTCGCGAAACTCGTCGAAGATATCGGACTGCGACAACCGGCGAACGGCACCGCCGTCGATTTGCAACAAGCACTCACGAGCAGCCGCAAGATCGGCTACCCCGTGATCGTGCGGCCGAGTTTCGTGCTCGGTGGCCGCGCGATGGAGATCGTGTATACCGATGAAACACTCGAACGCTACATGAAAAACGCGATCGATGTGTCGTCGGGCAAGCCGGTACTCATCGACAAATTCCTCGAAAACGCGACCGAGATCGACGTCGATTGCCTCAGCGATGGCACGCGGACGATCATCGGCGGCGTGATGCAGCACATCGAAGAAGCGGGGATTCACTCCGGCGATTCCGCGTGCGTTTTGCCACCGCACAGCCTACCGCAAGCCGTGATCGACGAGATCAAAGTACAAGCCGTGAAACTGGCGAGCGCACTGAAGGTGAAGGGGTTGATGAACATCCAGTTCGCCGTCACGGGGCTAGGCATCGACGCGACACCGATGATTTATATTCTCGAAGCGAACCCGCGAGCGAGCCGTACGGTACCGTTCGTATCGAAGGCCACCGGCGTGCAACTCGCACGCCTCGCGGCACTCGTTATGGTCGGCAAAACGCTCGACGAACTCGGTGTGATGAAGGAAGTCATTCCGAAACATTACTCGGTAAAGGAAAGCGTGTTCCCGTTCAACAAGTTCCCCGGCGTCGACATCATCCTCGGGCCGGAAATGAAATCGACGGGCGAGGTCATGGGCATCGACGAAGACTTCGCGATGGCGTTCGCGAAAGCCCAACTGGCGGCGTCGGCCCCACTGCCAAAGTCGGGCACCATCTTCATGTCGCTGGCCGGGAACGACAAAGAGACGGCCGTGCCGATCGCAAAACGGTTCGCCGATATGGGTTACCATCTGATCGCCACGCGCGGCACGGCGGCGATCTTCCGCAACCACGGCATCCCCGTGAAAGAAGTTCCGAAAATTCAGGAAGGCCGCCCGAACTTGCTCGACCTGATGAAGAACGGCCAAGTGCAACTCATCATCAACACGCCGAGCGGGCCGGGCAGCCGTACCGACGAATCGAAGATTCGCACCGCCGCCGTCGCCGCACGGGTCACGTGCATCACGACGATCTCCGGCGCAAGTATGGCCGCCGATGCGTGCAAGGCGCTCCGCGAAAAGGAAACGACAGTCACGTCGCTACAAGATTGGTTCGCGAAACTCCAGAATTAGCCGCGACGCAAGAATTAGCCGCGACGCGAAGTCTTCGTAGCGGAGCGCGTGCGCTTCACCCAACTATTAAAGGACCACGATGGAAGACAACCAGGCGAAGAAAACGGCGATCCGCGAACAGGCTCGCAAGAACCGGGTCGGGCAGCAAAACAAGGACGCGATCAGCCGCGATATCGTGACCGCGTTTATGGCGATGCCGGAATACGTGGGCGCGAAAACGATCCTGTATTACGTCGATGCCGGGAGCGAAGTCCGCACGCGGCACATGCTGCCGGAGGCACTGGCGGGCGGTAAGCGGATCGTCGTGCCGTACTGCATCGTCGAGACGAACGAACTCGAATTGTTCCTGCTCGAAGATATGAGCGAACTCGTCGAAGGCGCATACAAAATCCTCGAACCGAAGGTCGAACTGCGCAATCTGCCGGGCAAGATCGTCGCGCCCGAAGACCTCGATCTCGTCATGGTCCCCGGCACCGCGTTCGATGCGTCCGGTGGCCGAATGGGCCAGGGCAAAGGCTATTACGACCGCATGTTGGCCCGCGTTCGCCCGAACGCCCCGCTCGTCGCCATCGCCTTCGACTGCCAGATTTTCGACGCGATTCCCGTCGCATCGCACGATGTGTTCATGGATAAAGTCCTCACCGAGTCTCGCGTTCTCACCGGTAAAGGTCGGAAATAACCGTGCGTAAACCGACCGCAATTTTGCTCGTCGACTGCCCCGACCGCAAGGGGTTGGTCGTCGCCATCGGCGAGTTTCTCTATCGCCACAACGCGAACATTCTCCATGCGGATCAGCATCAGGATCCCGAACGCAATGCGTTCCTGATGCGGGTCGAGTGGGACTTAACGGGGTTCGATTTCGATCTCGCGGAATTCCCCGAAAAGTTCGCACCACTCGCGATGCAGCACGGCATGCGCTGGCGACTCGAGCGATCCGACCGTCCGCACCGGCTCGCGCTGTTCGTGTCGAAGTACGATCACTGCCTCGCGGACTTGCTGTATCGCCATCAGAGTGGCGAACTCGCTTGCGAAATTCCGCTCATTATCGCGAACCACCCGGACGCGGAACGCTGGGCGACGTTCCACAAAATCCCGTTCCACATGATCCCCGTCGAACCCGGCAAGAAGCCCGAAGCCGAAGCGAAACAACTCGCACTCTTGCGCGAAAATCAGATCGATCTCATAGTGCTCGCACGCTATATGCAAGTGCTGTCGCCGCAATTCGTCGAGCAATACCCGTTGCGGGTGATTAACGTGCATCACTCGTTTCTGCCTGCGTTTAGTGGCGCAAAACCGTACCATCGCGCCTTCGAGCGCGGCGTCAAACTCATCGGCGCGACGAGCCATTACGTGACCGAAGAACTCGATGAGGGGCCGATCATCGAGCAAAACGTCGTGCGGATTTCGCACCGCGACACACTGGACGACTTGCTCGAAAAAGGTCGCGACATGGAAAAAGTCGTGCTGTCGCGTGCGGTGAGATGGCACATCGATCACCGCATCCTCGTTTACGATCGCAAGACCGTCGTCTTCGACTGACAACGCGGTGTCGCAACCACTCGCACTTGCCCTCGACTGACGGAATCGCGTACACGTACACTCTGTGTTCGCGTTCGTTGGTTGGGGATGAAATCATGTCGAGAATCGTGCCCGCGTTGTTCGTGTTATTGTGTGCCGTGGGCTGCGATGGCCTCACCTATTCGCGTCCGGAACGGCCACAAGAACCGCAACGCGAATATGGCACGCAGTTCGATTCCGCCAAATGTGGCACCATCTCTGGCACGGTGACTTGGGTCGGTGACATGCCGATCGAGAAGCCGGTCACGTTCGCAAAACTCGGCGCGAATGGCCTGCAAACCGTCGAACTTCCGAACCCCAATCGGCCAGTTATCGAAGCCGCCACCCGTGGCGTCGCTTCGGCAGTGGTGTACTTATCGGGTATTGATGTTTCGCGCGCGAAACCGTGGAGCGCGAGCCATGTGAGTGTGGAACTCGACGATGAGCGAATCGCCTTCGGCAACGGCGAGCGATACGGCTTCGTGCCGGTGGGCGGTACGGTCGCATACACTTCGACACGCAAGACAATCAGCGGGATTCGCGCTCGCGGGGCTGCCTATTTCACGCAGATGTTCCCGAACGATGCCTCGACTGTTTCGCGAACGTTTCCTTCGCCGGGCCGCGTACAACTCACGAGTGCATCGGGCCAATATTGGGCCACCGGCGATCTCTTCGTGATGGACCATCCCTACTACACGACCACGAATGCCACGGGCCATTTCGAATTCAACGACGTGCCCACCGGCACCTACACACTCCATTGCTGGCACCCAAACGGCAACATCGCCAAACAAGAGCGCGACCCCGAAACCGGTTCTGTAACGCGACAAAAATACGCAGATGCCGTGGAACAAAAGCAGCCAGTTACGGTTGAACTCAAATGCACGACTGTTCAATTTACGCTCAAAAACGAGCAATTTTCGGCAAAGTGACGTCCTGGCGAGCGGTCGTGGGCTTTGGGTTGTTACTCATGCGTCTGGCGATTGGGCCTGATAGAACGCGAGGTACTCCGCACCGCCCTCTGGCATATTACCCATGTCGTCTAGCGCCAACCACAACTCGTTTTCTAGCCAGAAGCGATACACGAACTCCTCGAATGAGCCGGCGCAGGTGGTGATGTCCTTTGGGTGCGGCAGGCCGTCTGGGAGGTGGGCGTATTCGCTGCCGGTGTAGCGGTACGTTGCGACCACCGAGTGCCGTGTGCCGCAGGGAGAGGTGTGCAAATGCCAAGTCTTGCAGCTCTGCGAATCGGATAGGAACCGAATCAACGTCCCCGAGCCGTCTCGGATGCCGACCGCAGCCGAGTCTAAATTTAGGTAGCAATCCGTACAAGACCGTATCCGCAGCCAGAGTGATGGCGACCGGAAGAATTTGACGAATTCCTGCGGCAAGTCCGTCGGGTTCGCGGTCAGCAGCTGGTCCAATGCTGCCGCGATTCGTTTGGGGTTTGCACCAATCGACTGAGCGTGTTTGGGGGCGGCCCGAAGCCACTGGAACGACCCGGATAGCGGCACCAGAATTGGCGGCATTTCCTCTGGTGGATAGCAATTGTATGTCGAGTCGCCGGGGCGGAACTCTCCAAGACCTTGCCCGTACCAACCCGACGGGAACGGCTCACCCGGCAACTGAGTTCGACGGTCCGTACGTCGCTTGCGGCTCTCGGGAGGCGGCCACAAAATCTCGCCGCGGTGGGAGACCGAGAAGTCATCGAGATCGACCAAAACCGGGGGAATTTCCTGCGCCGCAAGCTCGGCCATCACGCGATCGTACCACTCCCATTGATCGAAAGCCGATGCTGCCCACGGAACGCCGGGCAGGCTGATCACAGCGAACGAGCCAGGGACCGGCGATTGCGAGAAGAGCCAGCCGATGAACTGCGCACAGACATCGTGAACGTCGTTCCCAAACCCGCCATACGCGCCCGACGCGATGACCAACTCCGCAGGTGGTCGGTTCCACAAGCCATGCACGATTGCACTGGCTTGGAGTTCGCCCGGTCTGTGAAAGACAACCGAGCCAATCGAGCTGATCTTGCGCATCTCGCCTCCTACTGCTAAACGGCCCCGATCACGTAAAAACCACTATATGGCGTTCGAGCGTGCGACGAGCGATCTTCCCTAATCGGGAAGTGGCTTCCCTTTTGTTTCTGGTGCGAAGGCGATCAGGATGAGTCCGATGAAGTAAACGGCACCCACTGCGGCGCAAGCGTTACCGTAGTCGTTGTCGAACATCCGCAACAAGTTCGCCATTTGTAAGTTGCCTACGGCCGCGATGATTCGATACGTTTTTGTTAGTAGAGTCGAGGAGTGGCGCGGTAGTCGATCTTCGGGAAGCACCTGGGTTCCGGTAGAGCGGTCGCGCAGATAATCCCTGCGGGTTTCGCGACCTCCCCCACCTTCCTTGTCAATTACCCCGTTTCCACTTCCCGCTCGTCGAACTGGACATGCAGAATTGCCGCATCCGGCTCTCCGACCCAATTCGGCACGATCACGCCCACAGCGAGAAACGCCGAAACGCCTTCAACCGATTCACTGAGCCGTGGCTCAGATCGGGAGAGCCATGGAAGCCCGCCCTCCGTTGATGCTTCGCGCGTAACCACTAGCGGAGCCGGCGACACGTGTGCGGCGGCACCACTGTCCGGCTCCCGTAACGTCGCTCAGACGAAAGATCTCCAGGATAGGTCTCGCACCCATGGGACCAACACCCAGGTGATGTGAAGTTGGCCTTTCTGTCGCATTTCCGCGAACACTATCATCCGATTTCTGGTACCCACTTGCTCCGCTCCGTTTCGGAGAGGGCCG
>JAYVXI010000030.1:0-25508 GCA_043785305.1 Limnoglobus sp.
CTCCCTATGGTGGAAGGACTTCCGCTTTATTACAAGCCCAACTCCTTAACTTGATGCCAATGGTGTTGAGCGAAGCGACACCCAGGCGTCCGAGACAGCATCGTGAGTGCAGGAAAGCGCAAGCAAGGTGTGCGCTTTCCACGTTCGAGGCACGGCATGGAGTTTTGCGAGGGTTCCCCTTGCTTACGATGCGGGCTGGCACGATGTCCCATTCTCGATCGCGAGAAACTACACACAATTTAGGATACACACTCGTGGCGAACCGTTGGGCTTTCCTTGTTGGCGTCGAAAAGTGTCTCCGATTGGAGGCGGGCGATATGCCGTTTGCCGATGGCGACGCGCAGGCCTTTGCGGTGGCGTTGCAGGTTGCGGGGATACCGAAGTCGCAGCAGTTCGCATCGATCGGCATGATGGCCACAAAAACGCAAATCGAATCGCGGTTGCGGATGCTGAATAAACAACTGAAGAAGGGCGATGAGGTCATCGTCTTCTGGGCCAGCCACGGGCATACCACCGATGGGCGCGGCTACCTCAACTGCTGGGATACGCTCACCGAAGATCGCGATGACACCGCGATGTCATTCGCGGATTTATTTACGACCGTGACGGCTACCAAGGCGACTTCCTGCACATTTCTCCTGTCGGTCGATGGCCTGGATGCGGACGAACTTCGCGAACGATTTTCGTCGTCGGCGAAGGCGGTGGGGCTGTTGGCCTGCGAACCGGAGCAGAAGCCACTGGCGGCGGGGAAGGGCGGGTTGTGGTCGCAACTGCTCGCCGATGCGTTCTCCGGGCGGGCACGCAAAGCCGCCGATGCGAAGGAAATTTTAACGGGACTGAGCCTGCAACGCTACGTCGAAGAGGAACTCCCCCGGCTTCTGCGCAAGCACCTCGAAGGCGGGGCGAGGCAGTCGCCGATCTTGTTCGGCGAACAGAATGCGGCCAGTGTGCTCGCTGATTTTTCAAAGCTCTGGAGTGGCACCGCAGACATGCCCGTGCTCGATGCCGCCCGGTTGCGCAGGGTGTTGTTCCGCTCCGAAAGCACGATGAAAGTGCGCGAACTGACGAACTTCCGCAAGTCGTTTCAGGTGCCCGATAATGCCAGTCCGTCGTCGCGGAAGTTCATTACGCGCATTGCATCGGACGACATTCGTGCGGAACTCGATCGCGTGTTCGATCTGTCGCGCGAACAACTCGGTTACAAGCGAAAAGACCTGGAAATCTCGGTCGAAACCGATGGCACGGGGTATCTGCGTACGCCGGACTTCGAGTATTCGGTGTTCGTCGATCTCGACCCGGAGGAACCGTCGCGGGTGATTTGGCGGCGTGAGGCGGGGCACTTTACCGATGCCGAGTTTCTGCGCGGCCCGAACTTCGCCGCCATCTTCGGGACGATGTTCGACAAGCTCGTTTTCGAACTCGCGAAGCCGATCGTCGTCAACGACTTCATCGACCGCCTCGAAGACGAACCGCCCGCCGGAATGAAGCTCACCGCCGACAGCGATGGGCGTTCGTGCCACATCGCGCTGAAGGGCATCGCCGGGGTGATTACCGTGCATAGCCACTCGGTAACGATCGGTGGGCGATCTTCCGATGCGAGCGGGTTGCTCGATTTGTTCCTGCAATTCATCCGGAATTTCGGTACACTCGGCGAACCGATGGCGATCGGTCCCCGACCGGGGGATTGACGCCCGACATGCGGCACACTTGCCGCATACCCCTTTCCACGAGGTTTTCATGCGCCGTTTCGTTCTCTCTACTGCACTCCTGGCCGCATCCTTTTCGGCGTTGGCCGAAGATGTCAAACCGAAACCGAAGGCTCCGCCCCGCATCGCGATCAACGAGCCGAACGATCTGAAGACGGACGCCGACTATGCCATTCAGGGCGAGTATTTGGGCGACATGGAGCACGATGGCAATAAGTTCAAACTCGGCGTGCAGGTGATCGCCCGTGGCAATGGCAAGTTCGCACTCGTCGGGTTCAAAGACGGCCTGCCTGGCGCGGGCTGGGACGGCGAAACAGTCAAACTGCAACCGGTGGCGGTTCGCACGGATGATAAAGTCGTCATCACGAAATCCGCTGAGGATACGGAGGCGATTGGAAGTATCGAGAAAGGGGTTTTGACACTCGAAGCCAGAGGTGCCAAAGGCACGCTGAAGAAAGTCACGCGCACGTCGCCGACGCTGGGTGCGAAGCCTCCTGAAGGCGCACACGTGTTGTTCGCTGGCGCGTCCGACCTCGATAACTGGGATGGCGGCAAGCTCGCGGAACTCTCCGATGGCAAGTTCCTCGCCGCGACGAACCCACGCAGCAAGAAGACCTTCCAGAGCTTCACCGCACACGTCGAATTCCGCCTCGCGTGGATGCCGAACGCGACCGGCCAAGGCCGCAGTAATAGCGGCGTGTACGTGCAAGATCGCTACGAATTGCAAGTGCTGGACAGCTTCGGCCTCAGCGGCGAAAAAAACGAGTGTGGTGCGTTTTACACGATCAGCAAGCCGAAGGTGAACATGTGCCTGCCGCCGATGGTGTGGCAAACCTACGACATCGACTTCACCGCTGCGACCTTCGACGCGGACAAGAAGAAGACCAAATCCGCGATCGTGACCGTCAAGCACAACGGCGTCGTCGTGCAAGACGCACTCGAGTTGCCGAAGTTCACGCCGGGTGGCAAGTTCGGCGGCGAAGTCCCCGAACCCGGCGCAATGTTCTTCCAGGACCACGGCGACCCCGTCGTGTTCAACAACGTGTGGGTGGCGGATAAGAAGTAAGTGCGACAAGCCCACGGGAGTTTTCCGTGGGCTGCCAGAGGTGATGCCATGGCAACGCGAATCCGAACGACGGGGGAAAACGCCGAGCGACTCGAACCGGCTGAATTTGCCGCCGCGATCGGTGCGCAACCCGTTTCTGGTAGCCGAAGGTCTTTCGCCGTCTTTAGCCTGCGTTTTCCACTCGCAGATACCCGGCACTTGCCGCATTTAAGGCGTTTCCAAGTAGGGAGTTAATTCATGCCCCGATACATCGACCCGCATATTCACATGATTTCGCGTACCACGGACGACTATCAGCGCATGGCGTACGCGCAGTGTGCGGCGATCTCGGAGCCGGCGTTTTGGGCGGGGTTCGACCGCGGGACGGCGGCGGGGTTTCACGATTACTTTCGGCACCTCACCGAGGTCGAGCCGAAGCGGGCGGCGATGTTCCACATCCGGCATTATACGTGGCTTTGCATCAACGCGAAAGAAGCGGAGAACGTGAGTTTGTCGCGCGATGTTATTGCCATGATTCCGGAGTTTCTGTCGAAGCCGAACGTGTTGGGCATCGGCGAAATTGGCCTCAACAAGAACACCGCGAACGAGGCGACGATCTTCCAAGAACACCTCGATCTGGCGATGAAAACCGACGAGCTGGTGCTGATTCACACGCCGCACTTGGAGGACAAATACAAAGGTACGCGGATGATTATCGACATGCTGAAGGGGGATCGTCGCGTGAAGCCGCACCGCGTTTGCGTCGATCACGTCGAGGAACACACGGTGCGGTTGGCGCTCGATAACGGCTTCTGGTGCGGGATGACGCTGTACCCGACGACGAAGTGTACGCCGTCGCGGGCTTGCGATATTATCGAGAGCGTCGGCACGGATCGCATCATGGCGAACTCGGCGGGCGATTGGGGCAAATCGGATCCGCTTGCGGTGCCCGAATTCATTCAGGAAATGAAACGTCGCGGCCACCCGGAAGCGACGATTCAAAAGATCGTCTACGACAACCCTCTGGCATTTTGGCGTCAATCGCGAAACTGGAAAGAGTGGCCCACGGAAGCGTAGGCCAACTGCTAAACTGACATGATCAATTGATGGGGGCGAAACATGAGTTTGCTACTGTTGAAGGGCGTCATCCGAAACGGACGGGTGGAAATTGTCGAGCCGATCGACTTGCCCGAAGGCACGGAAGTCGTGGTGACTTCCGGGGACGACCGAGACGATGGGCCGATGTCCGCCGAGGAAATTGCTCGCGTACAAGCGGCGATGGAAACGATTCAGCCACTCGATATCCCGGACGATGTGGCGGCCGATCTCGATGAGTGGGAGCGCAAGATCAACCAGTACAGCATCGACAACGCCGAGAAGGGTCTTGAGGACGTGTTTCGATGAGACGCTATATCCTCGATACTGGAATCGCTGGGTTATACCTCGACCGCAAACTTGGAGTATACGATCGAGCCGAGGCGGAGACTGCGAAAGGGAATCGGATTGGCATTGCAGGGCCAGTATTGGCGGAATTGGTTTTTCGCGCCGAGGGGAGTCCACAACGGGACCGGAACATCCTCCGAATTCAGCAAGCGCTGAATGTATGGCGATTGTGGTTTATGGATACTGAAGCGGCATTTGAATATGCTCGGATCGCGTTCGAGTTGAAACAAATTGGTCGTGCTGTTGGTCAAAATGACATCGGTATTGCCGCAATCGCTCTTTCGATGGGAAATACGTCAATCGTGACAATTGATGGCGACTTTAAGGCGATTTCTGGCTTGGCCGTCGAAAATTGGGCGAACACGATTTGATTGATTGTGATTAAAACAGTGTATTTCGACCTGGAGCATCGCATCATGATGACGACCGAGGAATTTTGGAAACTGATCGATTCGACGAAAGAGGCAGGTCCGGAAGCGCAGGCGGAGACGCTCGTGGAAAGCCTTGCGAAACTCGAACCGGCGGAGATCCTCGCGTTTGGCCATATGTGGGATCACTTTCACGGCGAGGCTTACACGTGGAAGTTGTGGGGTGCCGGATACATCATGAACGGCGGTTGCTCCGACGATGGCTTCATCGACTTTCGTTCGTGGTTATTGTTGAAAGGTCAAAACGTATTTGAAGCGGCGTTGAAGGATGCGGATACGCTCGCAAACGTGAAGTGCGAACCCGACGAGGCGAGTTGCGAATGCTACCCCGCCGCCGATGCCTATTGCGCGGTCACGGGTGGCGACGACCACCATGCATACTACGTGGCACTCGAAGCAGCACACGGCGGCCGAGAAATTTCGGATGTGCCCGCCGGCGAAGACTGGGACTTCGACGACGAAGAGGAAATGAAGTATCGGATGCCGAAGCTGCACGCGAAGTTTTCAGATGAATGATGCGTTCAGTGATATGGACAGGATTTGCAAGATTGTACAGGATTGAGAATCCTGGTAATCGTGCAAATCCTGTCATTTCATTTTTGGCAACAATTCGTGAAGTCCGATTTACATCCCCGGCTTGTCAATTTTTGGCTTCACGACCTCGGGTTTCTCGACAACTGGCTTGACAGTTGGCTTCACGATCACCGGTTTCACAATCTCCGGTTTCACGACGACCGGCTTCACAATCTCCGGTTTCACGGCAACCACAACTCGCATCGATTCCTGTTCGCTTTTGCTCTTCAAGAATGCGATCAAGTCGATGAATTGATCGTAGGTGATTTGCGAAATCACATCGTCGGGCATTAGCGACACTTTCGACGTGGAGAGTTCGTCGATGTCGCCTTTCGGTACGCGGATGTCCTTGCCGCTCGCTTCGCGAATCACGACTTCCGTCGCGTTTTCGGATACCTTCAACCCGACGTACACCTGGCCGGCGGTAGTACTGAGGCGGTAGGCTTGGTATCCCTCTTTGATTTCCTTGCTCGGCTGTACGATCGACTCCATGATTTTCTCGATACTATGCGTATCCCAGAGCCGTGTGAGATCGGGGCCGACTTGCCCGCCGCTGCCTTCCATCTTGTGGCAACTCACGCACGCCAGTACCTTCGAGTTCAGATAAATCTCTTTGCCCTTCTTCGGGTCGCCCTTGGTGGCGACGAGTTCGCGAATCTTGACGATGTCCGCGGGTGCCGTCGAAAGTAACAGACCGCCTTTCATAACATCCATATTGAGTTTCAAGATCGCAGGGTCGGCGATGAACTTACGCAACGACTCCGAGACGCTCGGCCACATTTCGCGCGGTAGCTTCTTGGCGACGAACCGCTCGCCGATGAGCTTTGCGCCTTCCTTGGTCGCACCGAGAATCGCGACGGCTTCCGTCACGAGTACGTTGTCTTTCAGATCGAGCCATTTTTCGGCGATGCTGCGACTCTGCGTGAGATCGATGGCCGATAGCGTTCGCAACGCTTCGAGCCTCAGTGCGGTCACTTCGTTGGAAGCGATGAGATCGAGCAGCGGTTTCACGGCGGTGGCGTTGCCGGTGACGCGGATCGCCCGCAACACGGCGGCACGTTCTTCGGCGGTCTTACTCGCATCGACAGCGTACGCCAGCAGTTTCGGTAACGCCGAACCGAGGCGGCTTTCTTCGACGGCGCGCACGGCGGCCGAACGCACTTCCGCATCGGTAGAATCGAGCGACGTCATCACCAAGGCGTTGCCATTTTCCGAAGTCAGATTCCCCGTCGCGCCGAGGACTTCGAGTGCGGCGATTTTCACCGCCGCCGATTCGGACGGGCGGATCACCATGTAGGCCGCAAGTGGCTCGAGCGACATCGCGGGGTCGAACAGATAATTCGCATACGAGCGAACGAGGTCGGCCCGTTGCCCCGGCGTGAAGTAGTTCGCGGTCAGCAACTTCGCGAGTGCATCGGCGGCGGGGCGGGTCCGCATTCCGGTGAACGCGATCGCCACTTTATCGCGAAGGATGTTGTCGCCGGTTTCAGCGGCCTTGATGAGGGCATCGATCCCCGGTTGGCCGAGCCGCTCGATCGAGCGCAGATACGCATCAGTCAGGAAGGCATCTTTGCCGTCGGTTGCACGTGCGTGGCTCGCCCAGGCTTGCACGACCGCGTTCGGGGCCGCGTCGGCACCGATGCGGCCCACCGCAAGGATCGCCGCACGGCGAACGGCGGGATCGCTGTCTGTCATCGCTCGAACGAGCGTTTCGTGAATTCGCACATCTTTGGGCTTCGCGCGCAGGCCTAAACCTTCGATGGCCAAGCGACGAACGTCGGCCGATTCGTCGTTGATTAACAGCCGGAACAGGTCTTCGACATCGCTATTCCAGAACGCTTGCAGAACGCCGAGTGCGGGCAGGCGGCCACTCGGTTCGATCGTCCCGGAGACGATTTTTCGCAGCACGACACTGCGCGACGTTTCGCCGCGACGTACCAATTCATCGCGGGCGATCAGGCGGTCGCTGAAATCCTCTGAAGAGAGTTTGCGAACGAGTTCGTCGTTGCTCGCCTTGGTCAGTTTTGCCCACGAATCCATGCCACGGAGCGGGATCTCGGGGTGTTCCTTCGTGCCGACCCACTTCATGCGATAGATGCGGCCATTTTTGCCATCGCCCCAGAGTTTGCCCGCACCGCCAGAGTCGGTGCGCCAGTCGCAGATGTAAATCGCGCCGTCAGGGCCGGTGACCATCTGGCAGGGGCGGAACAGCGGATCTTCGCTCTTGAGCAGTTCGAATTCCGCGTCGATATCGAACGTCGAGCCGTTCGGTTTGACGCGATAACTGCGGATGGTTTTGCGGTAGACGTCGGGGTAGGAAAGCAGGCCGCGGTAGTGGGCGGGGAGCCGCGTGTCGTTGTAAATGAGCAAGCCAGCGGGCGAGCCGCGACCCGTCTTAATCATCGGCGCGACCTTGCCGGGTAGTTCTCCCGCAACGGCACCGCGAATGCTGTCCGGGCGGCAACAGCGTGCGCCGGTCTTCAATCGCCAGCCGAAATCGGTGTCCTCGGCGACGTGCATGATGCGACAGCCGGTGAACTTGCTGCCGTCTTCGTTGTCGTTATCGGTGTGAAACCAGTTAAATTTGTCGTCGTGCGCCAGGTCGCGGTACGGGTTGCGGTAGCCTTGCGAGAAGGTTTCGAGTTGCGTGCCATCGGGGTTGCAGCGGAACACCGCACCCGCACGCATCACGGTCGCGCGGCTGCCATCGGAGCCTTCCGCGAAGTTGTCGTCGTCGCCGCTCGTGATGTACAGCTTGCCGTCGTTGCCGAACGTCAAGCCGGAAACTTGGTGGTGGTGGAACCCACAAAAGCCTTGTGCAATCGTCTCTTTCATGTCCCAAAGCCCGTTCGGCAACGACTGACGATAGCGCCGCACGGTTCCCCGGCTCGCGGTGTACAGCCAGCCATCGTGATACACCACGGTCGATGGCAACTCATCGGTGATGATCACTTTCGCCGATTCGTATATTCCTTTGGCGGCGTTGTATGTGAGTTGTTTGAATGGATCGTTGATGAACTTTTTCATCGTGGCCACCTGTTTGGTGGTGCCATCGCGGTAGCGGAAGGTTTCCTTGAACTCGAACCAACGGCCATCGCTGTATGGGTCCGGTGCCCATTCGAGAACGAACAGCGTACCATCGGGGGCGAAGGTCATGCCGACGGGATTGATGATGACGGGGTCGGTCGCGACGATTTCGAGCTTGAAGCCTTCGGGGGTGGTGTACCCCTTGAGTCGCGGGTCGAACTGCCCCTGATCGATGTACTTGATCGGGAACGGTGCCGGTTTCGGGGGCGACTGCGGCTGAGCAAAATCGGGCGGCACGACTGGCGGCGCAGTAGTACCGACCAGAGAGAGTGTAAACCACGCAACGAGCGAAAAAAGAGCGTAACGCATTGCGGCAAAGCTCCGCGAGGGAAGTTGAGAGAGTTTGGCAGTGAGTTTACTTTACCCCATCCGTGTTAAAAGTGCGAGTCTATTTCGGCTGGGCAATCTCTTCGGATCGGGAAAGCTGCGGGTCTTAGGGGATGATCCGGTCAATCGATACCAAGCGACCTGCGAAGAGACACTTGCCAGCCAGCAGTTCGGATGTAAATTGATGAGTGTTGGCGGGGTAGCTCAGTGGTTAGAGCAATCGCTTCATAAGCGATGGGTCGCCGGTTCAAACCCGGCCCTCGCTACTTGTTGGTATACTTCACGCGGTCGAAAATGACACGTTACCAGTCTCACAATCCATTCTTGTTAGCCCGACGCGCTAGCGAGGGATTACCATCACTTCTGCGATGTCGTGCCTTCTCTCGGGTTCCCCTCGCTGGCGCGTCGGGCTAACAAAAACGTATCGAACAAAAACGTATCGAATCACCCCGCTCGAAGTATAAACGACGGACCACTTTTCATTTCTGACCTTCGTTCGAGAATCGATTGTCGAATCACCCAAAAATCATCCCCGTACTCGACATCTTACGCGGCCAAGTCGTACGTGGCGTGGCAGGCAATCGGGAGACGTATGCGCCGATTCGCTCCGCACTCGTGGATTCTTGCGAACCGGGAATCGTGGCACGGGCACTCCTTCGAGCCACGGGTGCGGAAGCCATTTATATTGCCGATCTGGACATGTTGCGATGCGGGACGAGCGACTTCGACGTGCGGATCCTTCCGGATTGGAACGGCACGATTTACCTCGATCGTGGCGGGCTGGGAAAAGAGCCGCCGGATGCTCGATTTCGCGAGATCGCGGCATTTGAGATCGGTGCGCGACCCGAATTCGTTCGCGAGTCGTTCCAACATCACCGTGCGGCCAAACCGCCTGTTTTCTCGGTCGATTTACGCGATGGCTCGCTCGTCGGGCCGTGGGACAAGTGGGGTTTACGCACCCCGAAGGACGCGCTCGGGCTGGTCGATCGCGTCTGGGAGATCGGCTTTCGCACGGTGATCGTGCTCGATGTGGCCCGCGTGGGAGTCGGTGGCGGCACGGGCACCGAAACACTCTGTACCGACATTCGCGAACGCTACCCGGCGATGGAAATCATCACTGGCGGCGGTGTCCGCAACTGGGACGACGTCGATCGACTCGGCGATTGCGGCGTGGATGGCGTACTCGTTGCGTCCGCCCTCCACGACGGCACGCTTTCCGCACGGGATGGATTTGCGCAGTCGGGCTATAATGTTGGCATACATACTTTCCCAAGAGGGTTGAACATGTCTGCTACGACGGAAATGGCCACGGTGGGCGGCGGGTGTTACTGGTGCCTTGAGGCGTGCTTCGAGCAACTGGTAGGCGTCGAAAATGTCGCGTCGGGCTTCACGGGGGGCGGCGACAAAAAGCCGACGTACGAATCGGTTTGCTCGGGCCGAACGGGCCATGCCGAAGTCGTGCAGGTGACGTTCGACCCCGCGAAAATTTCGTATCGCGAGCTACTCGAAGTGTTCTTCGCGATCCACGACCCGACCACGTTGAACCGCCAAGGGGCCGATGCCGGCACGCAGTATCGCTCGGCGATTTTCTACCACAATGCGGAACAGAAAGCGATCGCGGAGACGGCGATAGCCGAGTTGACGGCGGAGAAAGCCTGGGCCGATCCGATCGTGACCGAGATCGCGCCGTTGACGCAGTTTTTCGTTGCCGACGATTACCACCAGGGATATTTTCGCTCGAACCCACGGCAGCCCTATTGCATGGCCGTGATCGCGCCGAAGATCGTCAAAACGCGCAAGAGCTTCGCGAATCGCTTGAAGGCGTAGGCGTCGTTGAGTTCTTCGGAATACACGGCGCGCCAACGAATTTCCATCGTCCATCGCTCACCCTTGCTGCCGATCAGCCGGGATATATGGGATCAACCCTTTCTCGAAAGCGACCACCTGAGCATCCCTGGGAGCATGGCGAATATCCATCATGTACCCGTTCACTTGCAGCATCCACACCCTTGGATTGCTCGCCAGACGGCTCGGCAGCGTCCAGTCGGGGTCCATTTGATGGAGTGTCAGCATCTTGCGAATCGTTGCCAGCTTCGTCGCCCCGCTGCTCGGGCTGGTTCCAAGATAGTGGTCGATGTCGGTCGAGCGCATGTAAGGCGTCTGGCTTTTATCCTGCAAAAAGTTGACGCCGCCGACTGCCCGAACGATGCCACTCGCCCAAGCATTTGGACTACCGTGAAGCAAGGGCGAGGGCCGCTTGCGGGCCAATTTCTCGGCCATGCTCCGACAAACCACGGCGTACTCGTCATTCAGATGCTCGCGACAGAACTGGTCGATCAACCCGACAATCACCGCTAGAGACACATTCTTTTCTTCCTTCGATGGCATCGGGATGAGTTTGGCTTTCGGCGCTTTAACAGGCATCGACGTGGCCGAAATCGGGAGAGACGTGACGATCCCTTGCCGTGCTTTCGCATCTTTGAAATCCTGGTTCAGATTTCGCCGGATGCCGGGGCCAAAGGTCATGCGATAGCTGTTCATCAAACCGTCGTAAACGATGTTGCCCATGAACGGCAGCAACACCGTCTTCGTCAGGACCGGCAGATACGGCCCGATCAAGTCCTCGAACGGTTGCGATAGCGCCAGAACGCCGTAAGCGACCGGCTGTGAGTTGTTTGAAAGGAACACCGTGTACTTTTTGAATTCACGGAAGACGTAAAACGTGTCAGCAACCAGATGCCGCCAGGAGCGAACGATGGCAAGGTCGTCGTCCGACAGGCTGGCTGGGTTTTCATCGACAAAGCACTCGATCAGGTCGACGTTTGCAACCAAGGCGTCACGGACCTTGAGCCGGACTTCCGGCGACAGGGCGGCGAATTCTTCCGGGGTGGTGATGTCATCGGCAATCACCTTGAGACGCTGGTTCACGAAGAACATCAGCGTCCGATGCAGCCGGAAAAACAGTTCGACATCTTGAAATTCAAGTAACATCGGCGTTCACCAATCTTCATGTGCGACGACTTCGCATGTTATACTTCTCGCGGTCGGAAATGAGACGTTATCGGTTAGTCAATTCATTCCCGTTAGCCCGACGCGCTAGCGAGGAATTCCTGTCGTTTCTGCGATGTCGTGCCTTCACGTGGGTTCCCCTCGCTTGCTCGTCGGGCTAACAAAACGTATCGATTCACCCCGCTCAAAGTATAGACTCCGACGCACTCGGCTCATTCGCTCGCGCGGAAGTGGTACGTCGTCATCCACGACGTCGAATCGCCCGGCTCGACTTTGAGCTTCACGAACGGCTCGGGGCAAAGGCACGATTGGATCGACCACAGTTGGAACTTGCTCACCGTTTGCCCTTGGCCGTTGACGCGCATCCGCACGCCCTGGCCCTTTTCCTTGCCCGCGAAGATCATCTCGAAGTCGTAGCCCATCGGCTTGCCATCGGGTGCGGTCAGCCACCCGAACACCGATTCTTTCGCGGGTAGTGCCGCACCGAAAGTGAACGTCGCCTCTTTCAAAACCGCCGGCGCGACGAACTTCGATTCTGCCGTGGCTGCGATCACTTTCGGGAACTCGATGCGGTAACGCGGGCCGATTGGCTCGGCGTTGACGTTGAAGAAATTGTGATTGTAATAGTCGGTCTGGATCGTTTTTTCGCCGGTGTTGATCAACTCGTGGCGAAGGTCGAGGAACAGGTGCTTGCCCTCGGATGCACTCGCGATGCTCAGGGTCTTTTTGTAGTGGTATGCGTAGCCGGACTTCGTGCGGATCGTGTGCCGAAACTCGATGCTCGCCGATTCGCCGGGCAGCCCCGTCACCTTCGAGACTCGCCAGGTTCCCGTGTTCGCGATCTTGTAATTGTGGAAGAAACGATACTTCTCTTCCTTCGGCTTCTCCAACTCGCCGATGCCGATTTTGAGGAACGTTTCACCAACGGCGGCCTCGGCGTAACCGAGCGGAGCCTCCATGCCGAACTCTTCGCACGGCCCTGTAATGTCGTCGTTGTTCGCGGGGTCGTGCGCGTTTTTCCACGGGCCGAACAGCGTGTTTTCGCCGATCTTGAGGTTCGCAATCACGCCCGACCAATCGAATCGCGAACCGCGATAGTAACCCGTTTTCGCATCGGGCGGGTAAACCGTGAGTTCCGCGCCATCGACCTTGAGCAGAACCGCCGGGTAGTCCGCCGCCGACAATGGCAGAGCAAACGCGACGAGTATCAGCAATGCGATTCGGAACATACGATCTCCAGGAATGGGTCACCCGCCGATGGTGTGCATCGTTCGTAGCGGTTTTACGAACTTTGCGGTATTGATTTCGTGGCCTTCCCATTTGTCGGCCACGCTGTCGATGAGTGCGGTTCGCAGTGCGACGGTGTCCGGAATCGGGCGACGCAGCATCGGTTTCACGTCGGTTTCGTTCAGCGCGAATAGGCAATTTCGCAGTTTGCCGTCGGCTGTAATACGGATGCGGTTGCAACTTCGGCAAAACGGCCGCGACAGCGACGCGATGATACCGACGCGGCCTTTACCATCGGCGTAATCGAAATCCATCGCCGGGGCACGCGGGTCGTAATTGAGCGACGGTGACAGCGGGGCAACATCGCGCTCGAGCCATTCCAGTAACTCGTGTGCATAGACGACTTTTTCGCGTTCCCACGACTCGGCACCGATCGGCATATATTCGATGAACCGCAAATCGAAGCCATGTTCGCGGCAGAACTGGGCGAGCGGCACGGCATCGTGCTCGATGAACCCGCGGATCGCGACCGCATTCACCTTGATCGGGCCGAACCCCACCGCCTTGGCCGCGAGTAGCCCGGCTATCACCTTGTCGATGCCATCGCGGCGAGTCAGTTCGCGGAAGCGACCGGGGTCGAGTGTATCGAGCGACACGTTCAATCGCCGCAAACCCGCCGCGAAGAGCGATTCTGCCTGATCGGCAAGCAGCAAACCGTTAGTCGTCAGCCCGATGTCGGTGATGCCCGGTATCGGCGTCAACATTCGCACGAGATTATCGAGGCCCTTTCGCATTAGCGGTTCGCCGCCGGTGAGGCGGATTTTATTCACGCCGAGCGGTGCCGCCACGCGCACGAACTGGGCGATTTCCTCGAAGGTCAGCAGCTCGCCGCGATCGACGAACGTCACATCTTCAGGCATACAATAGGTGCAGCGCAAGTTGCAGCGATCCGTCACGCTGATGCGAAGGTTGTTGTGGATTCGGCCGAATCGGTCGACGAGGTTATCGGTCATAGGCGGTTACTTCACGCTAGCGGGCAAGGGCAGCAGGCAGCCTTCCCCACTCAGGTGGCGATCGTCGTTCCAGAGCATGATAGCCGGTTCGTCGAGTTTCCCATGGTCGAACGACAGTACGCTGATCGACGATGTCCCGAGCAACAAGTGTGCGGCAAACGCGACATCCGCACCGACCCAACGGGCCGCGAGCACCCGCAGGTAATGCCCGTGAGCGAATACCAGCACGTTGCCGGTCATCGCTTTCAATCGGGCCACAACGCGATCCGCGCGCGCGGCGACTTGTGCGCCGGTTTCGCCGTTCGGTGCGCCATCGGCGAGCAACTGCCAGCCGGGGTGGAGTTTGCGAATGTCGACGGTTTTCTTCCCTTCGTAGTCGCCGTAATCCCACTCCATGAGGTCGGCATCGACCGTAGCCTCGAACCCTGCCAGTTCGCTCGTTCGCTTTGCGCGTTGAAGCGGGCTGGTGATGACGGTCGTGAAACTCAGGTGTGCCAATCGACGCCCGATGAGCTTCGCGTCGTCTTCGCCATCGGGTGTCAGCGGGATGTCCGTTCGGCCCGTGTGCTGGCCGGTTTTCGTCCACTCGGTTTCGCCGTGGCGGGCGAGATAGACCTTCGGCAAATTCGTTGGCGTCGCAGACATGGCAGTTAGCTCGCGTGGGTTTCGGTGGGGTGAATCCAGTCGCTAGTTCCGTCTGGCGCGTTGTCTTTTTTCCAAATCGGCACGATCGCTTTGACGCGGTCGATGGCATACCGGCACGCGGCGAACGATTGATCGCGGTGCGTGCAACTGACCGCGATGGCCACGCTGATATCGTTCACGTGCAGGCGGCCCAAACGGTGAACGATCGCCACGCCGCCGACGGGCCATTGTTGCCGCACTTCGGCTTCGACTCCGGCAAGCTGTTTCTCCGCCATCGGCGCGTACGCTTCGTAATCGAGGTGCGTCGTGACGACATCGCCCGTGAGATCGCGAACGGTGCCGAGGAACAGTGTCACCGCACCGCAATGCGGATCGCGCACCGATTCCGTGAGAGCCATGTAGTCGATGGTTTCGGTCGTCAGCGAGATCATGACGATTATTCTACAGACGCGACGCGACCATTGTGGCGGGTTGTGCTTTTGTAGCGGAGGGGTGGCCGTTTTGTAAGGCTTGCCGCACGGCGGCGAGGAGGTCGTTCGGGCGATAGGGCTTCGAGAGAATGCCCATCGCGCCGTCGATTTCGGAAAGGTCGTCGACGGTGTAACCGCTGGAGAAGATGACGCGGGCGTTCGGGTCGACGGTCGTGATTTGCTGAAACGCATCGCGGCCGGACATTCGCGGCATCGTCATGTCGAGAATGACGAGGTCGATGCGGTTGCGTTCGCGGGAGTATAAATCGACGGCATCGGCCCCATCGACGGCTTCGAGAACCTCGTAGCCTTTCTGTTCGAGAATCGTTCGACCGAGTAAGCGAATCATCGATTCATCGTCGACGAGCAGAATCGTCCGTGGTTGCGCGCTATCTAAATTGTGCATTTCTGTTGTCGCTACGGGTGGTGGAGTTTGTTCGATGCCGGGTAAGCGGGTGGGGCCGCTGGCAGTCGTCACGGCTTCCTGTGGGGCCACGGGCAGGTACAAATCGAATTTCGTGCCGACGCCAATCGTCGATTCAAATGTCACCCAGCCGCGGTGCTGTTTCAAGATCCCTTGCACCATCGACAAGCCGAGGCCGGTGCCGCGTCCCACGCCTTTGGTGGTGAAGAATGGCTCGTACATCCGTCGTTTCACGTCGTCGGAGATCCCCGTTCCCGTGTCGGAAACGGTCAGGCAGACGTACTCGCCAGTCTTGGCGTCGGGGTGCCGATTGTAATCGCCATCGATGGTGACTTTCGTCGCATCGAGCGTCAGTCGACCCCCATCGGGCATCGCGTCGCGGGCATTCAAACAGAGGTTGAACAACGCCTGATTCATCAGCGTGGCATCGACGGAGATCGCGGCTTCGGTTTGTGCGAACATGTGGATTTCAATCCGCGGATCGAGCGTTCGCCGCAAGATGTCGACGACTTCCTCGATCAGTGCCGCCGGGCGGACGCGAGCGGAAATCAACTGATTGCGCCGGGCATAACCGAGCAGTTTTTGCGTGAGGTCGGCGGCACGGCTCGCGGCGACTTCCACCGTGTGCAACAACGCCCGTGCCGGATCGCCGTCTTGCAGATGCACGAGCGCGAGATTGCCTAACACGGCCGTCAAAAGGTTGTTGAAGTCGTGCGCCACGCCGCCCGCCAACTGGCCGAGCGCTTCCATTTTTTGGGCTTGCCGCAACTGCTCTTCGAGCACCAAGCGTGCGGTGACGTCGACTGCCACCCCGAGGCCGTATTGATACTCGCCCGTCGGGCTGTAGATCGCGGTGAACGAAAGTTCCGTCCAGATGATGGCACCATCGGGACGAAGGTACCGCTTGCGAAGCTGATAGCGGTCGATCGTGCGATTCCGGATCTTTGAGATAAAGTCTTGCTGCATCGTCCAATCGTCGGGGTGCGTGAACGCGGCGGCTGTCAGGCCGATGACTTCGTCAATCGTTCGGCCGATTAGTGCGGCAAACGCGGGATTGCAAGAGGTAAATTGGCTGTCTGGACCGGTGATCGAGACGCCGGCGGAGGTCGTCTCGAAGATGCCACGGAAGAGTTCCTCGCTGTGGCGAACGGCTTCTTCGGTCTTCTTTTGGTCGGTAATATCGCGTTGAATCATGACGAAGTGGGTGCAGCGGCCGTTGCTCCCCCAAACGGGTACGAGGCTGAGACTCACCCAGATCTCTTCGCCGGACTTCGAGTAGTTGAGCACTTCCCCGCGAAAAGTGCCGCATGTGTCGAGCGCCGTTCGGACCGCATCGAGGGTCGCGGTGTCCGTATTCGGGCCGCGTAGTAAATGCAACGAGCGTCCCATGACTTCTTCGGCAGTATAACCGGTAATTTGCGTGAATGCCAAATTCACGTAGCGAACGGGTCGACCGCGATTCGGGCACGCAACCGCGTCGAGAATCACGACGGCATCACGGGCGTTGACCACAGCCGATTCGAGCAAGCGCAGTCGATCTTCCTGGTCGAGCGCGCGACGCTCGGCGTGACGCATCGACGACAGATCTTGCATGACGAGCACGCCGCCGGTCGTCACTCCATCTTCACCGCGTAGAGGGGTGGCACTCACACCGAGTTCAACCCAATCGCCATCGAATTTACCGATGCGCATGTCGAGATTCAGCGTGGTGGTATTCGACTTCATCGCGCGAACGAGCGGGAAGTCCGCATATTGCAACGACTCACCTTCCGAGTTCTGGGTGGGCCAGCCATCAAACTCTTTCAAATTGCTGATCTTGCGTTCGCCGGGTAGCCCGAGCATTTCGTTGAATCGCGTGTTGCGAGCGACGACGTCGGCGTTGTTATCGATGAGCAGGATACCGACGGGCAACTGAGCGATGACGCCTTCGAGCCATGCTCGTTTCTCGGCGAGTTCGCGAGCGAGTTTGGCGAAACCATCGCGTTGAATTTCCAGTTCGGAAGCTTGATCGGCAATTTCGAGCGATTGCAGCGAGAGCCGAGCATTGACGTCGCCGAGACGCTTGGCGTGCCGGTGAGCATCGAGCGCGTAACCATCGCGTTCTTCCTCGCGAATACGGTAATCGCGAGCCGCCGCCGCAACGATCAAGTGACAAACGACGACGATACCCATCCCGACGAGCCAGAGCCATTGCACGACCGGAGCCGCACTGAGCGGCAACAGCGGATCGATCGCCCCGCGCAGAAAACAGCCAACGGAAATGATGGTGCCAACGATGCAAAGTAGAGTGGCGGTACCCCGCGTGTGAAAGCGAAACGCGACCCAATTGCCGACCATCAGCATGATCGCAAGTATGGGCACCGGCAGCGACAGCGATTTCGGATCGACGCCGCAAAACCACTTCCAACTAAACGCCATGACCAACAGGTACAACACGATCGCTTCGACCGAACGCCACCGCGAAATCGGCATGATACACTCGCTGCGAAACCAGAGCACGACCATCGGCGCGAGTAACAAATTTCCGAGCCAGCCGATGGCTATCGTGCCCGCGCAGGCTTCGACTGCATCGCCACCGAGTATCGATGCACATACTGCCGCAATGAGACCGCGAACCGAAGATGCAATGGCGCACAAGATTGCCAGCTTCACCACGTCGCGGGGATGGTTAATATCGGGCGTAATCGGCAAGCCGCGGCGGATGCAGAACAACGCGACGCCGACTTCGACGAGCGAAATCGCCACCGCCAGGAACACCGCAACTTCGCTGAGATTCAGTGCAATGATCGCCACTGCGAGTGTGCCGAAGGCCACGGGAATCGCCGCGCGACGACCGAACGCCAACCCCACAGCGAACGGAACGCCGAACGCGGAGTACAACAGCCACGAAGGCCCGAGTGTGATCGGTAAGCTCGATTGAAACAGGATTGCCAGGCTGGTGACCAGCGCAACGGCAACGCCTTCGCCGAGGCGAGCACAAACGCGTGAAAAATGCTTGGGCAACATCATGTACAGTCCCAATAAACGCGATGTGACGGCGGGTACTTTCGGCGCGAAACGAGAACGTTTATGACGGACTATAGAACTCAACTCGCAAGGGTGTCGGAAAATACGTCGAATTGGAGCGAGTTTTCGGATCGGTTCGCAAAACTCCTTTCAGGCAACAACTCGTTGCGATAAGAGCCGAGAAATCGGTTTGTAGCAGAAGTCGTGAGACTTCTGACGCAGTGGCTTCCCGAAGTCTCACGACTTCGACTACGTAAAGATTGATTCAACCGCGACTTCACGAAGAGGACACATGGGTTATCGCAATCTCGCTGCTGCCGTTGCCGATCTCGAACGTACGAGGCAACTCGTTCGCGTCGATTGCGAGATCGATCCGCACCTCGAAGCGGCGGAGATTCAGCGCCGGCTCTACGCCGTCGGCGGCCCTGCCCTTTTGATGACCCGCGTGAAGGGAACGCCGTTCCCGTTGCTGGCCAACCTGTACGGCACCATGGCCCGCATGGAGTTTCTGTTTCGCGATGCGATTCCGCTCGTTCGCAAATTGGTCGAACTGAAATCGGACCCGGATAAAGCCCGTGCGAAACCGTGGCGATACTGGAACGTCCCGATGGCACTCTGGCGGGCGCGACCCCATCTCGCGCGTTCCGGGCCGATCCTGAAACACGAAACGACACTGACGCAGTTGCCGCAACTGAAATGCTGGCCGAACGATGGCGGGCCGTTTGTGACGCTGCCGCTGGTTTACACGGAACATCCAGAGCGGCCGGGCTGGTCGAAGTCGAACCTCGGCATGTATCGCGTGCAGTTCGGCGGGAACGAATTTATTCCGGATCGCGAAGTCGGGCTGCACTATCAGATTCACCGCGGCATCGGCGTGCATCATGCGGCGGCGGGGAAAAAGGGCGAGCGACTGCGCGTGAATGTCATCGTCGGCGGGCCACCAGCGTTGACGGTGTCGGCAGTGATGCCGTTGCCCGAAGGGTTACCCGAACTCGCGTTTGCCGGGGTACTCGGTGGGCGGCGTATGTCGTTAGTGCCATCGAAAACCGGACTGGCGATGCCCGCCGAAGCCGATTTCGTCATCTCCGGTTTCATCGACCCGACGCGAACGAAACCCGAAGGGCCATTCGGCGACCACCTCGGTTACTACAGCTTGAAACACGACTTCCCCGTGATGACGGTGGAGGCCGTCCACCATCGGCCCGGCGCGATCTGGCCGTTCACCGTGGTCGGTCGACCACCGCAAGAAGATACCTCGTTCGGCGAGTTCATTCACGATCTCACCGGCCCAGCGATCCCGTCGGTGTTGCCCGGCGTGCGTGCGGTTCATGCCGTCGATGCCGCGGGCGTTCACCCGCTGTTGCTGGCCATCGGTTCCGAGCGATACACGCCGTACGCGGCCACACGCAAGCCGCAAGAATTGCTGACGCAAGCGAACGCGATCCTCGGCCAAGGCCAGCTTTCGCTGGCGAAATATCTGTTGATCTTCGCCGGAGAAGATGCGCCCGACTTCGACATTCACGACATCGCGGATTTCTTCCGGCACTTGCTGGAAAGGGTAAACTGGGCGGACGACCTGCACTTTCAAACGCGAACGACGATCGACACGCTCGATTATTCCGCCGGCCAAGGTCTGAACGCCGGGTCGAAAGTCGTGATGGCGGCAGCAGGGCCAGCGCGGCGTACGCTCGGTACGCAGTTGCCCCGGTTGCCGTTGCCCGATGGCTTCCGCGATCCGCATCTGGCCATACCCGGCGTCATCACGCTTACCGGCCCCGAAGTGCGGGTCATCACCGATGCCACACCGCACGAAATTACCAAACTGACAGAGGCATGGCAGTCCGAAACGTCGCTCGATGCGTTCCCGCTGGTCGTCATCGTCGACGATGCCGAGTTCGCGGCTCGCACGCTCAATAATTTTCTCTGGGTGACGTTCACGCGATCCGACCCGGCGACCGACATTCACGGCATCGGTTCGTTCACGATCCGCAAACACTGGGGCTGTCGCGGCCCGCTCGTCATCGATGCCCGTCGCAAACCTCACATGGCCCCGCCACTCGTCGAAGATGCATGCGTTTCCAAACGGGTCGACGCGCTCGCCGCGAGGGGTGGCCCGTTACACGGAATTCTTTGAGCCATCACGATGCTCGGTTCGGGTCGCGGCCGCCGTTTGATCGCGTTCGTCAGCGGGCGTTCGACGAGATAATACATCAGCAAACCGCCGCCGACACCGGAGCCGAACAGGATCCCGAGCCAGACGAGGTGCGGCCAGAAACGATGGCTGATGCCGAACGACGCGAACAGGGCACACACGAAAAATACGCTGTGATACAAGTAGATCGAGTACGACGCATCGCCGACGATCCGCAAATATCGCCACCGTTTCTGCTCGCCTGCCGCCATGGCGTATACGATCAGCACCGACGCCGGGCCGAACGCCAGCACCCGGTACCACGTCTGCGCACTGAATGCGTCGGCGGTCGATTCGGCCAAGAGCGCCACGACCGATGCCGCCCACGCGATCCCCACGAACAGGCACGTTCGCGGCCCACGAACGTAACCGCGTTTCACCAGAACCGCAGCCAGCGCGCCGCCGAGAAACTCCAAGACGTACGGGCTGAACGGCATCTTCCCGTATGCCGATGCTGGCTCGTAAACGAGCACTTTCGCCGTCAGCACGATGGCCGCCCAGATGACACCGAGACACCATGCGAATCGTTTCGGCAACAGTAACAGCAGGCTAAAGGTGAGGTAAAACATCACTTCGTACGTCAGGCTCCACGCGACGGGCAACACGCGGTTCCCGTCGTTTCGTGGCATTAACAGCAACCACTCGAACCAATCGTGCGGCCAGCCCGAGGGCAACTGCGGTTGATTCGCCACGGTGTAAAGCAACACCGCTGTCGCGAACATTGCGACCCAAAACACGGGGAAAATTCGCCACGCTCGACGGAAAAGGTAACCGGGTAACTTCGCACGATTGCCGAGATGATCGAGGTGCGAGTAGACGATGATGAAGCCCGAAATCGCGAAGAACAGATCGACCCCCGCGTAGCCAAACCAGCGAAACGGATGCGTGAGTTGCACTCGCGGCCAAACCATATTTTCCCAGATCCCCAAGTGGTAAAACACCACGAGCAGGCAGGCGATCCCGCGCAGAGCTTGCAAATTATCGAGCGATCGTCGCATCCGTGCAACCACGAAGGTAAAAGGGGACGGTTTGAACCGGGCCGAAAACTTCATCTGGACCGTATTCGGGACGACCCGTACGATCGGAATCTTCAAAATTTCCGTGCGATTTTCTCAACGGTACGCAATCGCTGGTCTAGAATTCGACGCCGACGCCGACCTGGCATCGATTCGACGGGTATGTTCTTTCTGGCCCAATGCAGCAACCGACACACCGACGATCCACCCCACCGACGGCTGCTCTTCCTAACGGGATCGGATTCCCGCAGATGAGAGGTTTCTCCGTGAACGGTGACCGACTGACCTCGCACTTGCAACGCAAACAGTACGGTGATTTCACACTCACCGAGGCCGTCCGCCCTGCGCTCGACGTTCCCGTACGACCGCGACAAGGTTACCGCATCCACATCTATCGCGACCGCGAATTCCGCCTGCCGATGCTGACCGCGTCGGTTTCGGCGGAATTATTGTTCGACACCTTCCTAACATTGCTCGAACCGCTCGGCGACACGCTGCACGTCGTACTCGAAAGTAGTCACGGCCAGCACGGCGACGAACGCCGCGAGATTCGCCATAATAGCATCGATGCCCCCGTTCTGGCAAGCCACTTTTGCGACTTTGAAGATCTGTTGCTCAACGATGGCTGTACCGGCGTATCCGTGCTGAGTGCGAAGCGACCGATGGAAGTGCAGTTCGACGAACACAAACTATTGACGATCTACGCACCGAGCCTCAAGCCGTTCCAGCGCGTATTCCGCTCGATGGGCGTCCGTAAACGCCGGGTTCTCCCGCTCATCACCGAAGCCGAACACCTCCACCACTCGACCGAAGCCCGCGCCGACGAATTCGACCAACTCACCTGCCGCCTCGGCGTCGCCGACTTCGATCAAGTCCTAATGGACGACGAGATTGGGTATTGAGACAAATTATCCCGTTAGCCCGACGCGCTAGCGAGGGATGTTATCGTTTCAGAGGTAACGTTCATTTTCGCGGGTTCCCCTCGCTGGCGCGTCGGGCTAACAATTCGATCCCGTCAGCCTGACGCGCGGCGAAGTTTTCGTCGACATCGCATCGATCACCCTTGTGGGCGCGGTTGACCTTGGCCCTGGTAGCGAAGGCGCTTTTGGGCGTCGACTTCGAGTGCGCCGAAGAGTTGTTCGTGGCGAGCGATGATCTGCCGCAGCGAGTCCATGAGTCGCTTCGCGACGTACGGATTCAGCACGAGGCGATGGCTGAACTGGAGCGGTTCGGCAGTGCTGGGGGACTGCATGATGCCGGTGTGCAGGCCGATGTCGACGAGGATTTCTTCCATCGAACTACTCAGGCTCAGACGGAAGAAGTTCGCGTAGACCGCTTGCATCTTCGAGACGTCGATCGGGATCTGAATCGACGTCGGTTGTTGCGGTCCCGCTGCGGTCAGTGGGACTTCAGGCGTCTTGGCTTCGTCGGCCATAACAACATCTCCAAGTGGGGGTACATTCGGTCGCGGTATAATAGACCGCAGACAACGTGGTTGCGCAGTTCGCTTACTCAATCTATCCGTTGCATCGCGGGTGTGAAGGGGTTCACACGATGTCGTTCGCTGCGGCATCGAATTCCGCGTCGAGCGAAGTTCGACGAACCGGCGAGCGGGTGGGCGTCAGCCCCCTGATCTTTCCTGAGTCGTAGACAATCCAATTTCAATGAGGCCATCGCCATCCATATCAGGCTGCAAACGACGGTGGCAGGATCAGTGGACTTACGCCACATCGCTCGCCAGGAATTGGGGAAATAGCTGCTTTGGCTGGCGTGCGATTAGTGTCCGACTGCCGAACCCAGACCACAGGTGCTGGCCCATACGAGCAACGGCCACGCCCACCCATACGCCGACCACCGGTATTCCCGATACCAGGCCAGCCGCCACACGCCGAGGAAGAACAGACCGACGCCAGTGAGTAACGCGAGCATGCCGACCAGGTAGAACCAGAGTGTAACGGCAGTGCCGGCCGCATCGGACTGCCAGTCGGCCCGATACAACTCCCGCCAGGCCAGCGCGGGAGCGAACGCGATTAGGATGAGTAGCCACGGGGCGAAGACGGCCGCAACCAGCCGCAAAACGTCCCGCCGTCGCCGGAAACTCGGTCGCACATTCATCTGCGAAGTCCTTTGAAGCCAAACGATAAAGCCCACAAGTAGTCTGGGGCTACAGCAACTGGTCTGGCATCTTGGGCGATACGACGTCGCTGACCTGCGACACCGCCCACTTCGCCGCGAATCTGGCGGCCACCTCGTACTTGAGACGGTCCAGTTCCTTGTCGTCCGGGCCGTCCCAAACCTCCCCCAGGACAGGGCATCGGGGGACTAGCACCTCTCGGATGTATGCGTTGAGGGCGTCCACAATGGCGTGGCCGATGACCTCCTCCTCGACCCGCACTTCGCGCACTCGTACACCCTCGCTTCCGAGCCAACTATAGACATTACGAATCCGGCCGCCGCACAACTGAAACGTGCCTAGTTGCACTTATGTTGTTTTAACCGCTCGCACGAACGAAGTCAAATCGGGTGTCAGAAAACGATTGTTGCACGATAGGTGTCGCGATCTTTATGGATTGCGTTTGACGGTGGCACGATCGGTGGGCTGACGCCACTTACTTTCTGATGTAGCTGGCCTCTATGAGGCCGGTGGGGAGGCAGCCTCTCGTCAATTGTCAGGCTTCCGGGGTCAGAGACTACAAGAAGAGAAACCAAGCACCATTGGGCGTTAGCCCCTTGATCTTTTCCGGAGTCGGAGACAATCTCAATTTCAGCGATTCTGACGTAGTCGAAGTCGTGTGATTTCGGGACGCAGGAAGCCACCGCGTCGGAAGTCTCACGACTTCCGCTACAAATCGATTCTGACATAGTCGAAGTCGTGAGACTTCCGGAAGCGCGAAGTCACCGCGTCAGAAGTCTCACGACTTCCGCTACAAAGCGATTCTTACGTAGTCGAAGTCGTGAGACTTCGGGACGCGCGAAGTCACCGCGTCGGAAGTCTCACGACTTCCGCTACAAATTCACCATCTTGGGACACGCCACCACAAACAACACGAAGTCTCGCACGGTTATGGCCGGTTGCATTTTGCGAAGCATCTCATCGGGTGGAAATTGGCGACCCAACTCCTCAACCACCTCCGAGACGGCGTACTCCAGATCCTCGTCCACCATCCCGTAGATGCGACCGATGTCATCTGCGGCGTGAACCGGGAACGCGGCGACCGCACCGGAGCACGATTTCTGGAACTCGGCGTAGACGGCATGCAGTATCTCAGCCGGTATGTCGTCTGCGGCAAACGAGGAGTGGAACGTGTCGAAGTTCTCGCCGGGCCGGGAAGCCGCGATCCGCCGTATGCGAACCCGAATCCAGGCATTCACCACCACAACCAGGGCGACGAATCCAACGACTGCATACACCCAGAATGGCACCATTGAACAGTCCCGCTTAGCCGCTACGCGGATGCCGACCGGTCGGCCAAGTCGCCGGCGAAGTGTTGCACGCCCTCGTGGTCGAAAACCACCGGGATACCACCCGGTCCGATGAATATGGCCACCCCGTCCCGTTGGACCAATGCGCCAGGGTGGTCCACCTCAAACTGCCGCCCACTGACGAGGACGACGGTGAACGGCCGGAACGGCGACCGGTCACGGAACGCTTGCAGGGTATGGTCGAAATTGTCCGGTGTCATCGGCGGGTTCCAGTGGGGCGGATCGTGACCGAACAGGAGTTTAACTAATCCCAATATGTAATCGTACCGGCCTTCCAGATGTCTCGTCAAGAATGTTCGTCCCCGTTTAGCCGCGCCGCGTAGTCTTCGGAGCGAAGCGCGGGCTTGATGTATCGGATCTCACGCGATTATCACGTGAGTTCACGCCCCGCGCTTCGCTACGCAAAGCCTTCGCG
>JAYVXI010000031.1:0-8779 GCA_043785305.1 Limnoglobus sp.
GGGTCGAGTATTGACGGATTGTTGTAACTCCAATCAATACCACATCTTAGGCCGCCGCGCTACTCCACTTTCGCAAAAGCGATGAAATATCCGGGCTAAAGAACTCGTCAACACGGTTGGTCACATTGCTCTCCAGATCCAAGGCAATAAAGAGGACCAAGAGCGACTTCGGCAGGAGACTTCAAATCAACAAATGGGCATAATGCTAATGAATCAGTTCTTCCAAAACCCAGATGCTGTGGAAAAGTTACTACCGGCGATCCAAAAGCTGGCCGAGTTTGGACAGGCGAAAATGCAGCCTGAGCCGGATGCAAAGGGTAGTCGGAAACGCAGGTGAAGAGAGGCCAACCCAAGCAGTACTTGGTTGTTAGGTCGCTGAAACGAAAAAACCATCTTTTAACTTTGGGAAAATTAACATGCCTCAACTCAAGAATTCAAAGGTCTATCGTGGTGGTGTAACGGCACCCAGCCTTTCGCATGAGACGAGCAAGTGTTCTGCCAGTGTCGATGTACGAGGCGAAACACTCGACATCCGATTCAACATCGCTTCTAAAGGCGGTGGGACGACTCAAGTTCTACTCCGAATCGGGAAGAGCGATTTCCAAACAGTGATTCAAGAAATCGCAAGCAAACTACCTCAGAGCGTTGGGATTTTGTCGGATTGTGCATCAGTGGCAAACAAGAAAAACCTTGAGTTGCTCCAAGGTGCTCGCAAGGTACAGGATAACGAACTATTACGAGTAAAAAAGCTTGTGGATGACTTGGAAATTGTTGAAGAATTTGTGTCAGAAAAGTATCGTGAGGCACCCGCTGGTGAAGATGAGAGAGAAGAGAGTATCCGTGATCAACTCCAAGAAGTAATGTATGCGTTGCGAGAACTTCGGTAAACATAAAGGGATTTTCGCCATCAAAACGCCGTCCGCTTACGCCGCACCCACATTCCTGAAGAGCATGTACTGTGCCGCATAAAGGTCAATCACGCCGCTTTTCGCGTTGCGATTGTTGTCGCTTCGAGGTTGCGGCGGTCGCGGACGACGTAGGGGGGTTTGCCTTGGCTCTCGAAGTAGATGCGGGCCATCACTTCGCCGATTAAGCCGAGGCTGAGGAACTGTACGCCGATGAGTTCGACCATCACGCCGATGAGGAAGAGCGGGTTCGCGGTCATGCCGGGGCCGGTCGTGAACTTCATGACGACGGATGCGCCGAGGCTCAGGACGCCGAGCATCAGGAAGATCAGGCCGACGCCGCCGAATAGGTGCATCGGCCGTGTCTGGTAGCTCGCGAGGAACTTCACGGTCATCAAATCGAGCACAACGCGCACCGTTCGCGTCAGGTTATATTTCGACTTCCCCGCCGTGCGCGGGTGGTGCCGTACGGGTACTTGCGTGACCTTCGCGCCTTGCTGAATGAGTAGCGCCGTGATGAAGCGGTGCATCTCGCCGTAGAGCGACAGGCCATCGACGAATTCGCGGCGAACGACGCGGAGCGTGCAGCCAAAATCCTTGAATGGCACGCCGAGAACCTTGCGGATCACCGCGTTGGCGCACCAACTCGGCACCTTGCGCAGGAACAATTTGTCGCGGCGATTGGCACGCTGCCCGAGCACGGCATCGTAGCCTTCGTTGAGCGTGTCGAGCATGTGCGGAATGTCGGCGGGGTCGTTCTGCAAATCGCCGTCGAGCGTGGCGATCACGTCGCCGGTCGCGGCATCGAAGCCCGCTTGCATCGCCGCCGACTGGCCGAAGTTTCGCCGCAAGCGTACGACTTTCACGCGGCGATCGTCTGCCGCCAACGACGACAGTTCCTCGAAGGTGCCATCGCTGCTGCCGTCGTCGACGAACACGACTTCCCAATCGGGCACGCTGCGCAACGCATCGCGCAACCGATCGATCATCGGCACGATGTTTTCGCGTTCGTCTTTGACGGGAATGACAACGGAGAGAGCGTTCATCGCGTCGGCCCCTGGGCTTCGATGGCGAGCATCATCGGGTCGGACCCGAACTGGTAAAAACCGGTCTGGCGGATCGGTACGCCGGCCTCGGTCGCATTCATCAAATCGACGCGCACGAAGTAGCGCCCCGGCACGTTCAACGGCGGTATCGCGAGCGTGAGTTCGATCGTTTCGCCGGGCTTCACGGTGCGGCGGAACAGCCCCGCTTGCCCCGAATGCACGTACGCGCCGAGTGTGTTTTGCACGCTGAACTGCACGTGAACGCCCGCGTAGTTTCCGGGCTTCATCTCCCACGCATCGTGTGCGGTATTCTTCGCAAGGATCTTCACCGCAAGCCATTGACTGGCCGGTGTCAGTAGTGGGACATCGATCGAACGCCCACCGGCGAGCGAGAGTTCGCCCGCCGTCGCGCCGGGGGTGTAATGCTTCGCGGCCCACTCGCGGAACAGCGCGGGCGTATGTTCGCGGCCATCGAGCCAGCGTTCGTAAATTTCAAAAAACTCGTCGATGGCAGCGGTGCGACCGAAGCGAAAGTGGCCGAAGCGCGGCCACAGTTGTCGCCGCGCCCGGTTGAGGCTCGCGTCCGAATACAGCAACATGCCAATTGTCGCCGCCAACCCCGTGCGGTCCGCGCCGCGTTTGCAGTGGAAGAGCATCGGGTATTCGGAGCGGTCGAAGACTTCGATCAAGCGTCGCAGTTCGATCGGCGGCGGCAGGCGATTCGCCGACAGCGTGATGTCTTCTTGGCTGATCCCGTTCGCGTTCGTGATGCGAACTTCCTCCGCATACCACGGCGATTCGGGACCGGGGCAGAAGCCGCGCAGGTTCACCACGGTGCGAATGCCATCGTCCGCAATCGCGCGTTCCAGGCTCGCCGCCGACGGCTGGTTGTACCGATACAGCATCCCCGGAACGACGACGTGCCGGTTCGTCCCGAACAGCACCCGCGCGGCTTCCAGAACCACGACGAGCACGACGAGCCACACCGCCACACGCCGCCACGACGGTTTCCATTTGCGTAACATGTTGCGAAGTGTAACCCGATTTTCAGAAGTGCGGAAGGCCGAGTTCCACTCATATACTCAGGAACTTCGCCACTGCTGCGTGGAATGCCTCGGGGGTCTCGAGGTTCGGCAGGTGGCCCGCGTCGGGGAGGCTGACGTAGGTGCTGCCGACAATGCGGCTGGCGGTCTGTTTCGCACCGGCGGGAGGGGTGATCGCGTCGTGTTCGCCGACGATTACGAGCGTGGGAACGCGAATTGCGGCGAGGCCCGGTACGGCGTCGGGGTGGTCGCGGAGGGCTTTCACGCCAGCGAGAATGCCGTCGAGCGATTGCGCCGCACCGATCCGTCGCACTTCCGCGACGATCTCCGGTTTCGATGCCCGCGTCAGATCGCACAACGCTCTCGGGATCATGTCCTCGATCACTTTCGCGGGCGTCAGCGTCGCGGCACCCGCAAGCACTTTGTCGCGGATCGCCTTCATCGCGGTATCGTCGGGTTCGGCCTTGGTGTCGATCAACATTAATTTTCGCACCCGTTCGGGGTAACGCCGCGCGATGGCGAACGCCACGTAGCCGCCCATCGAACAGCCACCGAGCGCGACCGGTTCGTGAACGGCCAGCCCATCGAGAAAGTCCACGATGATGTCGGCCATACCGTCAATCGTGATGTCGGGTACGAAGGTCGTCTCTCCGAAACCGGGGAAGTCCGGTGTCATCACGCAATGCGACTGCGACAACGCTTCGAGTTGCGGTCGCCACATCTCGCGCGAAAACGGGAACGCATGGAGCAACACGATCGGCGACCCGATGCCGATGGATTCGTAGCCAATTCGCACGCCCGTTTTGGGCAGGTCGATCGTCGCCATAGTAATACCCCTTAAATAATGCGGTTCACATTTGCGTACAAAGATGCAAAATTTATGCCAGGGCGTAGACGGCGAATCTTTTGCGAAACCGGCCTGCGAAATGCGCGGTATATCGCTTCATGCTTCGCCAGTCCGTTCCATCCTATACCTGTGATGATCGACCTCCGTCGCAGAGAAGGCGACTATGACTTTTGCTGCCGTTACCGAGCCGAAACCGGCGTTGGACATTCCGCCCGAGTTGGTCGATCACCCGCGCTACCGCGTGATGAACCTGCTCGGCGTCGGCGGCATGGGCGTCGTCTATCAGGCCGAACATTTGATGATGGGCCGCATCGTCGCGCTCAAAATGATGTCGATGAAATATACCGCGAACGCAACGGCGGTCGAGCGATTTCGCCGCGAAGTGCGGGCGGCGGCCAAGCTGACGCACCCGAATATCGTCACCGCGTACGATGCCGACGAAGCGGGTGGTCGGCACTTTTTAGTGATGGAATGCGTCGATGGCGTCAGCCTCGACCGGCTCGTGAATCGACGCGGCCCGCTGCCTGCTGCGAATGCCTGCCAGGTGATCCGGCTCGCGGCACTCGGGCTGCAACATGCGCATTCCAAGGGCATGGTTCACCGCGACATCAAGCCGCAGAACATCATGGTGAATCGCAAGGGGAACGTGAAAATCCTCGACTTCGGCCTCGCCCGACTAATCGCGGACGGCGACGCTCCTCTCGATTCCGAAGATGTCGAAACGCACAGCGCGAACCCCGCGATGACGAGTGCCAGCACGGTGATGGGCACGCCCGATTACCTCGCGCCGGAACAAGCCCGCAACTCGCACGATGTCGATATTCGTGCCGATATTTACAGCCTCGGCTGCACGCTTTACTTCGCCCTCACGGGGAAACCGCCGTTCGCACAATCGCGCACCGCGTTCGATAAAGTCCTGGCGCATACGCAATCCGAGCCGCCGTGCCTCACGCAGTTCCGCGATGACCTGCCCGACGGCGTACTCGAAATCGTCGCCAAGATGATGTCGAAGAAACCCGCCGACCGCTACGCGACCCCCGCCGAAGTGGCGACGGTTTTGCTGCCGTTCACGAAGGCCGCACCTTCGACGCAGTATACTGCCACGCCCGTAATGGAATCGTCCGAACCGATGTTCGGCAATTTTGAAATGGTCGATGAAACGTCGCCGGTGCCGGTGCCACCCGAGCCGCGGACGGGCTGGGGGCGGAAGCGTTACGCCGCGCTGGTGGGCATCGCGTTCGTTGCGTTCGTCTTGCTCGCCTCGGCGAATCGTTCGCCGGAAGCGAAAGCCGTGGCTTCGCCTACATCGCCGAGTGGGAAAGCCCCGGCCGCAATACCCAAGGCCGTAGTTCCGGTCGTCGTGCCGCCGCGAGTCGCCATCGTGCTCCCGCAGTACGGCGTCTCCCTCGACGACTACCAACCGGTTCGCGATCGGCTCCATTCACTCGGTGCGAACGTGACGACCGTGGCGCGCCGGAAAGGCGCGTGTGCTCTCACCCAAGGCGACGGGCGATCTGCCCCGATTGCAGACCGTGCGCTATCCGAGATTCACGCGGACGATTTCGATGCGGCCGTGTTTACCGGTTTCGCAACGACGGAATATATGGGGCCGGCCGATTCGCGCGAGCGAGTGAAACGGCTCGTCGAGCAGTGGATCGAATCGAAAAAAGTCGTGGCCGCAATCGGCATAGGCGAGCGGCCATTGGTGGAACTCGGCGTGATGCGCGGTCGCCGTGCGGCGCGACCGAGCGAAAAAGTCTTCAGTGTCTTCGATCGTGCGGATCGCGCGAATTTGCCGAACTGGGCCGGTGGGTGGGCGTACGTCGTCGAAGATGGCCCGGTCATCACCGCGAGCGGCCCGGGCCACGCCAACCAATTCGCGAACGCCATTTACGCGGCCATCGAAAGGAACCGGGCGAAACCGTAATCTTCCTATCGGCACTCGCCGTTTTGCGGCGAACCGCAGCGCTGGGAACCGAGGTAGATTCGCGTGGCGACCGAGAAGGCGACGGCACTCGTAATACGCGGGACCGATTGGAGCGAGACGAGCCGCATTGCGACGTTGTGGACGCGCGAGTTCGGCAAAGTGCGGGCGTTGGCAAAAGGCGGGCGGCGGCTGAAATCGAACTTCGAGAGCGCGTTCGATCTCCTTTCCGTTTGCGACATCGTGTTTTTGCGGAAGGCCCACGGCGGGCTGGATCTCTTGACGGAAGCCCGCGTTCGCGAGCGGTTTCCCGAACTGCGATCCGATCTGCGTTCGCTGTACCTCGGTTATTACATCGCGGAACTGCTCTCCGACGGCACCTTCGACTACGACCCCCATCCCCCACTTTTCGATGCCGCCCTAGCCTCACTTCGCAGCTTACGCGACCCGACCGTCGACCGTTGGGCGACCGCTTCGGCATTTGAGCTTGTTTGGCTCCGCGAACTCGGTTATTGCCCGCGCTTCGAGACCTGCGCCGCCTGCGGCACCGCACTCGTTCCGCAGTTCGGGAGCGACCGCGTCGTTTACAGTGCGGCAACGGGAGGCGTCGTCTGCGGGGCGTGCGTATCGTCGGTTTCCGACCGACGAACGCTCACCGTCGAAAGTTGGCGGGCGCTCCGAATGCTCGCAACGGGCGATGAATCGGCGCTACTGCCGGGGGTGCGACGCGAAGTGCGTGCGTTACTCGGTCAGACCGTCAGCGGGATTCTCGGACGTCGGCCGAAGATGCTGAACTACGTCGATGCCGCGGGGTCGGGGTGATTGGAAATTGTCTTTACGGGGGTGGGCATGGTTACCGATCGATATCGAATGCGACACCGCACGGCGGTTTTCGCCACCCTGGCCGTCGTTGCGATCACCGGCTGTCAAACTTTCAAAAGCGTGAAGGCGAAGACGTACGAAACGGCCCGTTCGATCGTCACGAGTTCGTACGACGACCCGAATGTCGAAAGCAAGATGGCAGAGGGCGAACGGTTGTACGAGGCGGGTCAGTTCGGGGCCGCTCGGAAGATATTCAACGAACTCGCGGGCAACACGCTGAACCCGGAACTGCTTTCGGAGAAGGCGCGATTCCTCGAAGCCGACTGTTACCGCAACGAACGCAAGCTCCCGGATGCGGCGGATACTTACCACAAAATGCTCATCGATCATTCGTCGGGGCCATACCGCGAACGAGCGTGCCAGGAAATCTTCAAGATTGCCGACTACTGGCTCGACGACACCCGTGCGGAAATTCAAGCGGCGCAAGAAGGCGAGAACGTCTTCAAACGTCGCATGACGCGGTTATTCCGCGTCGATCGTAGCAAGCCGAACATGGACATCGAAGGTCGTGCGCTTCAGGCGTTGGAGCACGTTCATACGAACGACATCACGGGGCCACTCGCCGACAAAGCGTTGTTCTGGTCGGGTTACGTCAACTTCTATCGCGGACGATACGAAGAAGCCGACCAAAATTTCAGCATGTTGATCGAGATGCACAAAGACAGCCCGCTGCGGCCGACGGCAACCGAACTGGCGATCATCAGCAAGAACAACAGCACGGGCGGTGCGGTCTACGACGGGCAGAAAGCCGCCGAGGCGCTTCAGATGGTCCACCACGCGGAAGCGTCGATGCCGGAGTTCAGCAGCGAAGAAAAATCGGGCTTCCTGACTCGGCAGAAACTCGCGATCCGGATGCAGCAGGCCGAGAAAGACTACAAAACCGCCGAATACTACGAGCAAACGCGACACCCTGGCTCGGCCTACTTCTATTACGAAATCGTGCGACGCCGGTATCCGGGCACGAAATACTCCGACCTTGCGACCGCACGGATGGACCAGATTCGCAGTCGAGCCGAAGCCGATGCCGCCGTACCGCCATCGGCAAGCCCGTTCGGCACGATGAAGAAACAACTCAGCCGGTTAGTCGGTCAGTCGGTGCCCGAAGAGGGCGTCACCAACGCGAGCGGATCGGCACCGATCCCGAAAGATCCCGGACCGAACAACAACAAATAGTCGTTGCCAAAAAATGCAACGACAGGATTTGCAAATGCCAAAAAAACGACAGGATTTGCAAGATTGACAGGATGAATAGAAGAAATGTTTAGTCGTGGTTACTCAATCCTGTTCCATCCTGCCAATCCTGTCAAAGTCGCAGGTCATCGTTCACAACAATAGAGGTAGGCGAAATGCGTGTCTACTTGCTGATCGTGGCAATTACCGCCACTGCAATTGTTGGTTGTCAGAGCGGTGGGAACGTCTCCTTGTTCGGTTATTCGACGGCTCCGCCGTTCGACCCGAACATCAAGACCGTGTACGTTCCCGTGTTCAAGAACACCGCGTTCCAGACGACGCCGAACCGGGAACTCGAAGTCGATCTCACCGCCGCGATCATTCGGGAGATTCACTCCCGAAGCACGATGCGCGTCGTTTCGGATCGCGAGAGTGCCGATACGGAACTCCTCGGCACGATATTCAACATCGAAAAGAACATCTACAACCGGACGCAGCAGAATCATGCTCGTTATGCGGAAATCGTCATCACGGCAAATATCGTTTGGCGCGATATGCGAACGGGCCGCGTGTTGTCGAATCGAAGCCCACTCGGCCCGGCAGTGCCGGCCATTCCATTCGACCCGAGCCTGCCGCCGCCCGACCCCGTGCTGGTAAAGGAAATCGCCATACCGGTGAAGGTTGTCACGACGGGACGGCTCATCCCCGAACTCGGGGAGACGAACGCAACCGCGAACAAATCGGCCGTCGACATGATGGCGAAGCAGATCGTGAATATGATGGAAGTCGCGTGGTAAGGTCAACGTGGGGCACGTTTCCAACGTGTATGCGCGGTTTGAAGTTGCGCTGTTTTGTCGCCGGTCTTGAAATGCAGTCGTTTCACGCACAAACATGCGCCTGGCGAGCGGCACAGCGTAAGCGTGCCGTGGTAGCCGCAGTGGGTTCACACGGCACGCTTACGC
>JAYVXI010000032.1:0-8701 GCA_043785305.1 Limnoglobus sp.
TTCCACTCCCAATCGACCGCAACCGCTCAAAATAACAAATTCCGCCGTCGCAGCGAGGAAATGCCCCGCCCGAAACCGCAGATGAAATATCCGGGCTAAACCCATCCGTGCGGGATAATGCCCCTGTGAAATCGTATTTGAAGTGGGCGAATTGAATCCCGAACGTATACGCGACCGAAATTCTCGATCTGGAGCCGAGCCAGGCATTGCTTGGCGACGATGGCAATCAGCTTGCGATGCTCAAACATTTCAAGAGTCTGATGCCCATGGCACAAGATGCCCGTAAACCGATGTTTCACCTGACGGCAGCCGATGGTGCAATCGGCGGCCACGCCGGCGCAGTTCAGGATTGCAAACAGCAATTCGCAAAGTTAGCGAAGGAAATTCTGGATCGTATCATCGACCTGGAAAAATAGTATTCTGAAATTCTCGACCGTTTCATTCGGTATCGGACGTAAGTCGTTGCGGGAGTGAGTCGATTCCGATTTTAGGGCATGAGTCCAGTGGGTGGCAACAGTCGCCGGAGTCATGTGCTTCAACGAGGAATAAGACAGCCCATCGCCGCCTCGTACGACTTCTGAAGCGGAACTCGATTTTTTCCATGAAACGGCCGATAAGGAGAAAGGGTTCGTCCGATTGCGGGGGATGTGCGATGAAATCGACGGATACGTTGTTGGCTCAAGTGGTCGAGGAACGGGCGAAGTTGCGCGAAGAGCGTACGGCGCTGAAGCCGAAACTGCTGGAAGCGGAGCGGTTGCATCGCGAAGCCAAGGCGACGCGGACGAAGGTCCGCAAGGCGGCGGCGCGATATCTCAAGCGGGTTCACGCCAAAGCGATGGCCGCGATGAAGCCCGCCCAGAAGCTTCGCGAAGAACTGGCCACGACTCGCGAACAACTTGCGGCAGAATCGAAGGATTTGACCACGAAACGCGAGCATTTGATCGCCGACTCCGCCGCGTACAACGCGCAACTTCAAGACGCCTGGGCCACGCTCACGGCCGGACAACAGCAACTGGCTGGCGAACGAGAGCAGTCGTCACAAGAGCTGTCGCACTTGTTCCAGTTGATCGACTCACGGAAAGCCGATGCCGAGGCGTGCGAACGACTGGCAAAGGCCGAACGCGAGCAAACCGATGCGGATAAGGCTTCATTATGGGCCGAAGTCGATGGCCTCGAACGACGTGCCGCGAACGCGCGGCTCGTGCTCAAGGAACTCGAACAAGCCCGCGCCACGCAGATCGCCGATGTCTCGGTGAACTCCGCCATGCGTGCGCCGTTGACCGTCGGCTACACCACCGAAGAAACGAGCGCCGGTGTCGTCTTGCAGGAACGCGAACACGAACTGAGCCTGGATCGTCGGGCACTCGCCAAAGGGCGCGACGAATTGGCCAAACTGGCCGAGTATTTGACCGATCAACGGGCCATTCTCGCGGAACAATGTGCCGAACTCGCGACGGTGCGAAATGGCTGGCAGCGGGCCGAAGTGCAGACCGTCGGCGAACTCGAACGCCTTGCGAACGAGTTGGCGCACCGCGAAGGATTGGCACTTGCGGAAGAAGCCGTGGCACACCGTGCCGGGGCGAGCCATCGCGACCGCGAACGCGGTATCTGGCAACTGCAAATGAAGCTCGACCGTTGGCACGCTGCACTGAACGAACGCGAAATGCGGCTGCTGCACGAACGCGAACAAACCGAGCGAAATCTTGCTGTAAGGCGCGGTGAAATCGTCGATCGCGAAACGGCACTCGACGAAGTGGCACAAAAGTGGACGGCCGCGCACGAAAACGAACGCGACGCACTTTTGCAAGAACTCGCGTTGTGGACCGCTAGCCGTACCGCCGCCGAAACCGCCACGGCACAGTGCGAAAACGCCCGCCGGCAACTGACGAAAGACGCCGAACGACTGGCAAGCGTGTCGTTGGCCGTCGAGGAAACGCAGCGCGAACTCGAAACCGGGCCGAACGGCAGCAAGCTCGCACGCCGCGTACAAATCTTGCAGAAACGCTGGGAATCGCGGTTCGCCAACTTCGGCAAACAGCTCGATTCGCGGATGCGCATCCTCACCGGCGAAGCCACGGACACCGAGGCACGCTACCTGACGCTTCAGCAAACCCTCGAAAATGTGACGGCACAACAGGTGGCGCTCGCGGCAACACACCGTACACTCGACCGCGACCGCGTGCTTGCGAACCGCTTCACCGACGATGCACCGGTGATCTTGTCTCTGGCCGATGCACGGCGCGAACAATCGGATCGCGAGTTGGCCCAACTGCGCCGCGAAGCCGAACGACTCGCGATGGCGCTACGTGGGGCGGATCGCCGCGATGACATCGTGGCATTGCAACAGGCCGAAGCGGCATGACGCCTGCGGAACTGACCGCGATTCGGCGCAAGTTGCTGGTGTGGTTCGATGCGAATCGGCGCGAACTGCCGTGGCGAACCACTCGCAATCCGTATGCGATCTGGGTTAGCGAAGTGATGCTGCAACAGACGACGGTTGCGGCCGTCGTGCCGTATTTCGAGCGATTTCTGCTCGCATTTCCCACCGTGGAACAACTCGCTTCTGCCGACGAACAAGCCGTGCTGAAGCTCTGGGAAGGCCTCGGTTACTATCGCCGCGCCCGGCATCTGCACGCCGCCGCGAAGCAAATCGTGACGTTACACAATGGCACGTTCCCGAACGATCCGGACGTGTGGGCCGAACTCCCCGGCGTCGGTCGATACATCCTCGGTGCGGTGCTTTCGCAGGCGTTCGACCGCAAACTGCCAATTGTCGAAGCGAACAGCTTGCGCGTGCTGTCGCGGCTGTTCGGCTACCTCGGCGATCCGCGCGTCGGCGACGGCAAACGCTGGGTCTGGGATGCTGCGGAACGGGTGTTGCCCACGAAGCGCGTCGGAGACTTCAACCAGGCGATGATGGAACTCGGCGCACTCGTCTGTTCGCCCGTGTCGCCATCGTGTGGAACCTGCCCGTTGGCCAAGGAATGCAAGGCGAATCGCGACGGGAACGCCAGTGCGATACCGCCGAAGAAGCCGCCGCCGACCATCACCGCCGTTCGCGAAGTGGCGGCGATTATCCCGCATCGCGGCAAGGTGTTGTTCTGCCAGCGGCCGAAGCACGTGCAGTGGGCGGACCTCTGGGAGTTCCCGCACGGCGAAGTGGCCGAAGGCGAAAGCCTCATCGACGCCGTGGCCCGAATCTCGCGGGAACTGACGGGAATCGCAGTCGAAGTCGGTGCGGAATTGCTCACCGTGAAGCACGGCATCACCCGCTACGCCATCACGGTCACCGGCTTCGAAGCCACGAAGCGCAGCGGTACATTTCGTTCGGCGTTCTACACCGCCAGCCACTGGCTGACACCCACGGAATTGGCTAACTACCCCACGAGCACCGCCCAACGAAAGCTCATCGCGGAGTGGCTCCGAACGGGGCGACAACAGTCGCTATTTGGATGAAGCGACACTGCCAATCAATCCGAGCCGCCGAGGGCGTCCATTGCTTCCCGGCGGGTCGAATAGAGTGCCCATAGAGTATCGAGTGCCGTCGTTTTCAGGAGCTCGCGGATGCGGGGGTTGACGCCGGCGAGGACGAGCTCGCCGCCTTGTTGTTTCACGGGCAGGTGACAACGGAGCAGGAACGTGATGAATGCGGAGCCGAAGTAACGCACGCCGGTGAGGTCGATGATGAGGTGCGTCGGCGGGTCCGATTTCAGTGGTGCTAACACCATTTGCGCGGCAGTGTTCACGACGGTATCGGGAAGGTGTTCGACTTCCGGCGATGGGATAATCACGGCCATATCGCCGTGCCGTTTGATCTGGAAGTATTCGTTCGCCATTGAAGCCGTCGTCGTTTCGGTGCTCATTTCAATCCCTCATGGTGATGGGTGAAAGTCCATCACACAACCCAGGGTAGCCGCATTGTTCGGGCGAATCAAGCGCGCAAATGGAACGTTGGTAATACGATCCGCTCGATGCGGTGCGCGAACCGTTCGACGACGTGGCCACGCCCGGCGACTTCTTGCACGTCCGCGTGATCCAAAACGCCCGCCGACAGCCCCGCCGCTTTGTTCGTGATGCACGACATCGCTGCGACGCGCATCCCGAGTGCGGCAGCCGCTTCGGCCTCCATCGCGGTGGACATCCCGACGGCGTCGGCCCCCATCGCTTTCAGTGCGCGAATCTCGGCAGGGGTTTCGTAACACGGCCCCGTGAGTGCCGCGTACGTGCCAATTAACAACGGCGATTCCGCATCGCCTGCGAGTGCGGCGATCAGTTCCGGCGCGTATGGCGATGGACTTGGTGCTACCAGACTTTCCTGCCAACTCGTTGGCGAGAGCAACTTCAAATGCTTCGCGATCACCATCCAGTCGCCGGGGTTCAGTGAATCGTGGATGCCACCGGCGGCATTTGTCAGAATCAGCGTCGTAATCCCAAGATCGTGCGCAAGACGGACGTTCCCCGTGACGCGGTTTGCGTCGTGGCCTTCGTAAAAGTGCATTCGCCCCTGAAACATCAACACCGGCACGTTGCACCATAACCCGAGCACCACGCGCCCCGAATGGCCGTGTACCGTCGGCGGCGCAAAACCGGGAACGTCGGCGAAACGAACCGCGGCCTGAATCTCCATCCGTTCGACGAGCGAACCCAGACCCGATCCGAGTACGATGGCGACGCGGGGTGCGTGCGATCGAGCGATAGTGCAAAAATCGGTGAAGTTGTGCAACATTATGCCGGTTCCACGTCGTCGGTGGCGTCGTCGTTCTCTCCGATATGGCGAGAACGTACCGCTTGGGCGATCAGCCCCGCACAAACTTCCACGCTGAACCGGCTGGAGTTAATCACGAGGTCGTATTCGGCCACATCGTTTGGGTCGCGCGAAGTGAGACGGCGAAGAAATGCGGCACGTCGGTCGTCGAGCGCGGCGACTTGGCTGACGGATTCATCGGGCGTCAGTCGCAGCCAGTCCGCCATGTACGCGACCCGGTCGCGGTCGGGTGCCACGATCCGCACGTGCAACGAACTCTCGCTCGGCAGCACGAACCCGGCCCCGCGGCCAACGAGCACGACTTCCCCGCGTGCAGCTAATGTCAGCATGAGCCGAAGCATCGCCAGCGTGTGTGTGTCGAGCGCGAACGTCTTGCGTTCCAGTTGTAAACGGGCGAGTTGCGCGTTCGCCCAGTCTTGCGCGAACGGCGGCACTTCGGCGAGCAGATCCGCACGTGCGGCTTCGTCGTTGACGATGAGATCGAGGTTATCGCGGCTGAAGACTTGCCATTCGAGAAGCTCGCCGACCCGTTTGGCAATCGCTTCCCCGCACGCACCCGCCTGGCGACTGACGGCCACCGTCAGCCCACGTGGCCGCGTCAGCGGGGCCGGGGTGAGCGTGTCGCCGCGAAATCCGTGTAGCGGCGGGGCGTCGTGGTCGAGCGTTTCCGTTTCCATCGTTCGTCTCGGTTAGGCGTCATCTTGCGTTTCTTGTCGGGCGAACAAGAATGCACCGATGATAGTCAATGCAAATGCAGCAGCGATTAAAACGATCCACGCCGTGTTCGTGCCAACGGGATCGTAGACATCGAGGCTCGCGGGAGTCGCGGCACCCGCAGATGCGGCTTCGTTATACATCAGGGACCGCACGTAGTAATTCAAGCTCAGACGCTTCAAACTACCCGGAAGGTTCGCGACGAGCGTCTCAAAAAAGAACACGTACACCAATCCGACGACTGCGGGACGCCGAAAGATGGCCCCGATCAGGTGGAACAGCGCCGCGAAACCGATCGACCCGCCGATGACGGACGGCCAGTACGCGAACATCGCCCGTCGGCCGATTTCGCCGCCCGCCATGCAGAGAACGACGAAGCCGAGCGCCGTGACCAACACGCACCACGGCAGCACGCCGAGGAACTTCGCGAGGTAAATCGCCTCGCGCGGCATCGGCCGCGTACTCAGCCAGATCAGCGTACGCCCTTCGCGTTCCGCACCGATGGCCCCGGACGCATACGCCAGCGTGAACAGCGGCATCACGAACCCGAGGTACATCCCGAACACCACCCAACGCGAGAAGCTCAGAAACGCGAAGTCGTCCATCGTCGGCTTGTCTGCGAGCGGCCCACGGAGCGCGGCAAACACGGCGGTCTTGATCCCGAAGTCCGAGTACGGGCCAGGGATCATCTGATAGAACGCGAGGCGATCTTGCGCGTATTCGCTGTAAGTCATGCGGATCGCGCCGACGCTCATAGTGTCGGCAATCATCTCGGGGCGGTTCTCCAAACGCCAACCGACGGGGCCGTGCGTGAACACCGCAATCGCCACGGACATCAGCAACACGAGGCCGAACGTCACCCAGCCGAGCGAGCGGACCCGCCAGTGACGGCGGAAGGTCAGCGAGACGAGGGCAACGAAGCTGTTCATGCGGGATTCTTTCGGCATCAGGTTTTGCCACTGCCGCCGAGCAAATAGCCGAGGATCGCGTGTGCGGAGTCGTCGAGCGGTTCCATTCGGCTGAGATTCAAACCTTCGCGCACGACGAACTGGCCGAATTCGCGGTAGAATCGCGGCGGGTTTTTCGCACGCACCACCAGCGAACGCTCGTCGGTCACATCGACGCCGGTCACGTCGACGAGGCGGAGTAACCGAGTCGCCACGCTTTTTGCATCATCGACTTCAATTCGTACCGCTAGTGGGAAATCGTCGAGGCGGTCGCGGATGCGCGAAAGCGTACCGACCGCCGCCACCCGCCCGCGTGCCATGATCGCAACGTGGTTCGTCAGCTTCTCGAGTTCTTCGAGTTCGTGGCTCGAAATCAGCAGGCACTTCCCTTGCGCGGCAAGTGCGCGAAACAGTTCGAGCAATTCCTGCCGGCCGATCGGGTCGATACCCGAAAGTGGCTCGTCGAGAACCAGCAATTCCGGGTCGTTGAGCAATGCTTGCGCGAGCTTGATCCGTTGCCGCATCCCTTTTGAATAGCCACGGAGTTTGCGGCCGGCCCGGTCGGTCATGCCGACGAGTTGCAAGACATCTGCTGTGCGTGCGACGGCGATGCGGTGCGGGAAACCGCAGAGTTTCGCCATCGCGAGCACGAACTCGCGGCCCGTCATGTCTTCGTAAAACGAGTCGATATCGGGGCAGTAACCGACGAGCCTACGGGCACGCCAGTCCCACGCATCGACTCCGCGAATCGTCACTTGGCCGAGCGTCGGGCGGATCTGACCCGTCGCCAGTTTCATCAGCGTCGATTTGCCCGCACCGTTCGCACCGACGAGGCCCGTGATGCCGCCGCGCAGTTCGAGCGTCACTTGGTTCAAACTGAGGACGGTGCCATACCATTTCGAGACTTGTTCGAAGAGCAGAAGCGGTGGCCGGTCGTCGGGGACTTGCGAAAGTGCATCGTCGTCCAGTCGCGGCAAAGGTTCGAGTACCGCGCTGACAGACATAACGCACTCCACGCCGATTCGACGAACATCACTTCCGCAATTGTAGCCACGCCGTGGTCACACCTGCAACTTCGGCGATCTGCTCGCCGGAGCATTGTTCGGGCAAGTCGGACAATTTGTGCCAATGTTTGCGATAACCCTCAAAGTCGATGACGTCAATTGCCGGGATGCCCGCACGGTTGAGGGCAAGGTGGTCGTCTTGCACTTCGCCGCCGCGCTCGAAGACGAACGACTTCGCGCCGACTTTCTCGGCGACTTTCCAGAACTGCGTCGCCAGTTCGGGGGCCGCTTGCCACGAATTCATCTCGACGGGGAACTTCGCGCCGGGGTGGGCGAACAAGTCGAACAGCACGGCGGCCTCGTACCGGTACTTGCGCGTGCTGCGGGTCTTGGTGTACGTTTCGGCAAAATGCTCGGACCCGAAGAAGAATTTGTCGCCACCGCCGAACGTGCCCGTCGTCTCGAAGACGTACTCTTCGCCGTCGAACAGCACGAAGTCGATGCCGATCTCGGTGGGGAACTCTTTCATCTGGTGTGCGAGTTCCATGAACATCGCGACGCCGGAGGTGCCATCGTTCGCGCTGAGGAATGGCTTCCCCCAGTTCTGGCGGTTCGGTTCCTCGTGCGCCATCGGCCGCGTGTCGTAATGGCTACAAAGCATCACGCGCTTTTCCCGTTCGGGAAACCACGACACAATGAGGTTGACCATCGCCACGCGGTCTTTGCGGCTATATTGTTTCGCGGAGAATTCCTGTTTCACGACCTTCGCGCCGTGCTCCTCGAAATGCTTGATGACGATCTCTTGCTGTTTCGCCATGCCTTCGCTGCCACTGACGCGCGGGCCGATGTCGCAGAGTTGCTTGAGGTACTGCATCGATCGTTTGGCATCGAAGGGAATCGGTTTCACAGCCACCTCGTTCGGCTTGTCGTTACGCCCCGCCGCAAAGACATCTCGTTTGGCGGGCTTGTCGGGGTCGAACGCGGCGGTCGGTCTACACCCAAATGCCCCCGTAACGAGCGCACCGAAGATCACCGCCATCCCTGCCGTACGAATTGTTCGCGACATCACGATTCCTCCTGAATGTCCATCTTACGAAAGCCCAGGGACGGTCACCCCGAGCCGACTCGCGGTGTCCCGAATGAGCTGCCCGACGACCGCAGGGTCTACCCAGGGGTTTCCCCATTGGCATCAAGTTAAGCGGTTGTGGGCATTTCCACCTTGTACTTGAGCTGGCTCGGATCTGCGAGCAACTCGAAGGTACTGGACGACT
>JAYVXI010000033.1:0-2621 GCA_043785305.1 Limnoglobus sp.
CACTCCCAATCGACCGCAACCGCTCAAAATAACAAATTCCGCCGTCGCAGCGAGGAAATGCCCCGCCCGAAACCGCAGATGAAATATCCGGGCTAACAAAAACGTATCGAATCACCCCGCTCGAAGTATAACTTCCGATGGCACTACTCCACGTGGGCTTCGACTTTTTCGCGCGATACCAAGCTCACCAACTCATCCGCTTCGCCCCGAGTTAAATCGCTCGCCAACGTGAATGGCGTGGCACCGATCAAGGGGCTGACGTCGTTTTGCGCCTCGCCGAGTTGCGTTCTTGCGATTGCGGTCAGTGCGGCGCGGGCGGTAATCGGGTACGAATCGACGATGACTTTGCGGAACTTCGCGACGGGCATTCGACGCAGTAACTTCTCCATGTCGAGCAGATCGATCGCTACGGTCAGGTGGTCGCCGTCGCGGAGCCGGACGTTTTTCGGCACGCCATCGGTTGCGAATGCGGCACGACCGCTGAGGCCGATCGGCAGGAAGCGATAGTCGATCATCGCCGAGACGAGCGCCTGTTCGTTCAGGCACGGGTCGTTCGGCTGAACGAGAATCTCGACGATTGCCACCGTGCTTTCACCCACGGTAACCAGCGTTTGCACGCGATCCCCGAACAGCGCCGCCACGAATGCGGGGGCCGCCAAGCTCGGCACCGAGACCGCGTGTTTAATGTTCGCTGCACTTCGCACTGTATCTGCAAATTCGGGATCGTTCAGCCGCACCACCACCCGCTGATTCGGGTTTTCTTCGCGAACGAGCAACGCGACTTCGAGGTTCACCAACTCGGATTCCGTACTGGCGATCACGCTGCGTGCGGTGTTGGCGCGGGCTTGCCGAAGCACTTCGGGTATCGTGGCATCGCCGACGATTACGGGCACACCCATCCGCCGCACCGTTGCCGCAAACGGGTTGTCGTTCACCGATTCGATGGCCACGACCGAGTGCCCGAGTTTGACGAGTTCTTCGACGCAACGGAAGCCGACGTTGCCCAACCCGATAACGACGATGTGCCCGCTATCGGGGATTTTCCGCATCTCGAGTGCCCCACCGAGTCGCGCGCGAATGAGGTACTGCGTGATGATTGCGGTGAACACCGCCAGCAACGCGGCCCCTGCCACTTTCAAAATACTCAGGAAGACTTTCACCCAGCCATCGCGGTTCTCGCCGTGCAAATCGCCACCGGTGGCCACGATGCTGACCGTCTGATAAATGCCCTCGGCCCAACCCACACCGACGCCGAACCGGAAGACGAGCGTGCTGAAAAAAAGGATCAGAAACAGCCCGAGACTTGCGAGTTTGACCGATAAATCGATGGACAATAGCGAGCGTCGCACGGTGCGCAGCTGCCGGCGAATCCAGCCCGCCCAGCGGACGTTACCGAGCAAATCGTCGCGGTCGCTATCGGTGAGCGGGGCGAGATTTTCCGGGCTGCCGCACGCCACGATGGTATCGCCCGCCGACACCTCAATTTCACCCGGCGTGGTGTGCCAGAGCGTCATTGGCAGGTCTGCGGATTTGTGCGCGAAGATCAGCAGTTTGTAGCTCGACGCGATCGCCGACAGTTTTTTGCCGATCAGAGGCGAGTCCGCCGTGACGATCAGTTCCGCCACCTGTTGCGGCGCGTCTTCGAGTTTGAACGCCCCGAGCGCGTCTCCCGTGAGTGCCGTCAGCGCGATCAGCGGCGCAGTCAGCGCGGACACCGAGAGCGCCACCATGTTCCGTACGGCCGCACCGAAGCGCGGGATGAGGTTCTGGTTAAACATCCGCAACACGACCCGCACTTCCGGGTTGAGTTGCCTTACAAGTAACGCCGTCGAGACATTGACGAGGTCGTCGCTGGTCACGATGACGACGCCGCGAGCGTTGGAAAGCCCCGCCCGTTCGAGCAACTCCGGGCGTCGGCAGTCGCCTTTGATGAACGGCACGCCCTTCAGTCGCGGATCGTCGGGGTCGTTCATCGAGATCACCGAAACCGGTATTCCCGAGGCACGGAGCTGTTCGAGAATCCGCCAGCCGACGCGGCCCAATCCGCAGAGTACGACGGGTCGATCCACAAATCACCGGGGTTGAAGTTGCACGAAGATCGCTTGGCCGCGGTATAATTCGGCCACAGATCATCGCCGCGATGCTATTGATCTATTCGGAAGGACCGCGATGAATTTGGACGACCCCGTTTGTTTGTGCTTCCGCATCTCGAAGCGCAAGCTCGTGAACTACGTGCGCACACAAACGCCGCGCGTGGCCAGCCAGCTCTCGCAATGCGGCGGCGCGGGCACCGGTTGCGGCTGGTGCGTGCCGTACTTGCGCAAATTATTCGAACAAGGCACGCAAGCCGCCGACCTCGAAACGATGACCGCCGAGGAATACGCCGCCGGCCGCGGCGACTACCTCCGCGACGGCAAAGGCACGCCTCCGTAGTATACGAATCGGCTTTTTTAGTGCGGCCTCGTCTGCCACTCGAACACCGATCCGTTACCGACAACACGCAATGGCCGTATTGTGGTTACGAGTAAGCACACGAAATTTAATAACTGTCCCATTTGGGGTTTTTGGCACGGGGTTTGGTTGGTAGGCTTTGCGAGCTTAAATCCCTTTCTCCTGGCAGG
>JAYVXI010000034.1:0-25071 GCA_043785305.1 Limnoglobus sp.
GGACAAGAAGCAACCCCGCCATAAAAAGCCCGAACAACCGACGCAAACCTATGCCGAAGCAACAGTTATCCTCTAATTCACCGGCATTGGGCGTAAGCGCGCGTAAGCGTGCCGTGCGAACCCACTGCGGCTACCACGGCACGCTTACGCAATGCCGCTCGCCGGGCGCTTGTTTGTGCGTGAAACGACTGCATTTCAAGACAGCTGACAAAATCGCGCAACTTCAAAACGCGCAAGCGAGGGGAACCATATTGAATCGCGATGCCATTACGGAACGTGGAAACCGAACACGATGTGTCGCAGAAAGCTCAAATTACAAGCGAAATAATCCTTCGCGGCGTTGCCATCCGGGGCGTCCTTCCTGTCACTTGGCGTCTACTTCGGCATCGGCGCGATCGCGGCTTTCCGCAGGCTTGCGGCACGGTAAATCCATTTCTCGCCACCGAGGCCATTGTTGTCTTCGGCACGGATGTCGTCGATACCCGGTTTGATCGTGTCGGTCGGTTTGAAGAAGTCGAGTTGAAGCGTTTTAATTTTGACGATCTGCCCACCACTCGGTGCGGGGTCGGCAATCAAGCCATCGGACAGGCCACTTACATACACGCTGAATTGATTCGTCTTGCCGGCACGTTCGGGGACATCGGTCCAGATCGCCAAGCCGGAAACGTAGCGAGGAAACGAGTCGGGCTTCGTGACGGGGATCGGGTTCTCCGTCATCTGAATCGTCGACAAGAACTTCATGACCTTCTCTTTGTCTTCCTTCTCGGCAACGGCACGGAACAGCGCTGGCTGCGGCTCGTCGAGGTGCGTCGTATTCAGGTCTTTGGTGACGAGTTCCATTCGCAACGACGTCACCGATTGTGGGTTCGGCGTCGTGTTGTACACCTGATAGACCATGTACCAGATCGTCTTCTTACCGACCTTCGGCAAATCGACGGTCATGATGCGTGGTGGCGCGTAACGGAAGTGTAGCGTCCACGTCGATGGCTTGTCGCCCGCTGCCCCAGCCGGTTCGACGAGGCGAAACGGATCGGCCGATTGTGCGAATGAATGAACGGGTACGATCGCGGTTGCAGCGACCGCGATGCTGGCACAAAGGAAACCGCGTCGGTTCAGATTCGCCATGCCAACTCTCCAGGGCCGCAAAGGCGCGAGTATTTCGAGAACAATCCAGAGGATAACGCCAACTCGCACAGTCTTCAAGTGAAGCCAACGAGAACGGACGCTCTCGTTGGCCATGCGGGAAGTTACAGTCGTTCCGAGTGTTACTTCGAGATCGGCTTCGCGGCACGTACCGTCAGTTCCACGGTCACGGGGAAGTGGTCGGCGAAACCGCGGTCGCTGTCCTTCATGTTCTGATCGGGGTCGCCGAACCGCCACGGTTGGCGGCGCGTCGAACCGGGGCGAATCAGTCCGTTTGTGACGGTGGCTACCGATTCCGGTTTGCACGACCAACCGAGTTCGTCGAGCATCCCGCCCGACACGCAGATGTGGTCGTAAATCAACGGCTTGCCGTCGTACCACAGCGTGCCGAACTTGTCGCCGGTCTTGCCCGCAAACAGATCGAGTAGCGGTGGGTAATCGCCGCCCGCTTTCACCTTCTTGATGTCGCCGATGCCACCGAGCACATCGGTAACGATGTCCGAATCCGGCGTGTCGTTGAAGTCGCCACAGACGAGGAAATCGACGTCGGGCTTCTTTTTCGTCATGCCACGGTAGAGTTCATAAATGGTGCGTGCGTATTTCTCGCGGCCCTTTTCGCCATTCCCGCCACTACTTTGCTTGAGTTTCGACGTCCAGTGCGATGCCACAATGCAAAGGTCGTGGCCGTTGATAATCAGGTGCGTTTCGAGGATGCGCAGATCCTGCCCGTGCAACTTCGTGGTGTACTGCGAAAGCGGATACCGGCTAATCACCCCCGGCGCGATGTGCCGCCCGGCGTCGAGATTCTTCATCGCCATCGACTTGTACTTCATCGCCGGGTCTTTGACTTTCTCGTTCAGCGCGGCCATCAGTAACTCGAGTGCCCGCACGCTTTCGACTTCGATACACGAGATGACATCGGGGCCGTTACCGCCGTTCATCTTCATGAGTGCGGACGAAATGCGTTCGTATTTCAGCTTGCGGAGCGGTTCGTTTTTGAAGAACGCGGTGTCGTAAAGCTCGTCGACCTGTTTGCGTTGGTCGTCCTTATCGTCGAATAGATTCTCGACGTTCCACGAACAGAACAACAACGTCTTCGAGGTATCGGTAGCTGCCTGGTTCGCGATCGCATCGCGTTGGGCATCGCTCGGCCCGAACGCAAAGTACGCCAAACCGAGTACAGCCAGCACGCCAAAACCGATGGCCACCCACCGTCGGCGCGATGGGGAAGAATCGTTGCGAGGCAGCGGGAGATTCATCGAATCCAATCCTCAAGGAACAAGAAAATACTCCCGCACGAACGCAGCGAAGGAGAGTACCGCAATTGTATGCGGCAACCGGCAAATGGGTGGTCACCGCAAAAACGCAGTCGGCGTATCTGCTCATGCAAGCCCGCTGCGCAAGCAAGGGAACCCGCAAGAAACTCCACGCAGGCTCTCGACCGTGTGAATCCAACCCCTTGCTTGCACTGCGGCCTGGCACGATAACGCATCCACTCGAATCTGACTTGCGCCGATTTTGGATGTGGAAAAATCGTCTGGACATTCTCGAACGCTGTCGTTATGCACCCGGAACTTACAGGGGGCTACCGATGCGCAATGCGACGACACTATTTGTTGGGGTTTGCGGTCTCGTCGCGGGAGTCTGCGCGACGGCGTTCTATTTTGGCTCGCCGCGAACGGTTGGGGCCGCGAGTAGCGATCGCTACCAAGACTACGTGATGGTCACGGGGGCGGTGTCGATCAACCCGCGAATCCAGACCGATGGCGTTTGGCTGCTCGACTATCGTTCGGGCAAACTACTGGGCACGGTGATCGACAAGAATCTCGGCAAAATCGTCGGCTGGGCGGAGGTCGATCTCGCCGAGCAGTTCGATGTCAGCCCGAAAGCCGACGTTCACTTCATCATGACCACCGGCTACGTGACGCAAGGGCAGGCGGCGCTGTATATTGCCGAAACGACTTCCGGAAAGTTCGGCATTTACACGATGGGGCCAGGAACCAATAGCGTCGGCGTGTCGATTCGTCGGCACGATATGACCTCGTTCCGGCAAGTCTCCAACAACGCTCAAGCACCCGCGAACACTCCGGTCAATGGCGTCGCCCCGATGGGCTTGCCTGCGGGAATTCCCGTAATCGCACCGCAAGCGATCCCCCTGCCACCCGGCACCGCGAAGTCGAATTAATTCGACGGCCTCACTCTTACCCTGTGTCGCTATGATCGATGCGCACATCCACGTCGCCCCACCGCAACTTCCCGGAGCCGGGTCGCTGTCGCCGGTTTTGCGGCAATCGGTGGAAAGCGTGGCCCAACTCGTTCGCAGCGAAATGGCGATGGCGGGGATTACCCGTGCCTTCGCGATGGGCGAATGGACGATCACGCCGGACGACCCACTCGGTATCAACCGCACGCTCGAAATTGCCGCATACGTTCCGGGACTTGCGGCCATCGGCGTGATGGACCCGACGAAAGACCTTGCCGACACCGAGCATTTTACCCGCGTCGAATCGCTCGTTCGCAGTCGCCAAATCGTCGGCCTCAAAGGCTACCTCGGCTACCTGCATTTCGCACCGACGCACCCGACTTATCGCCGATACTACGAGATCGCAACGCAGTTTCAGATACCCGTGACGTTCCACACTGGCGACACGTATTCGCCTTACGCCAAGCTGAAATACGCGCACCCGCTCGGCATCGATGACGTGGCAGTGGACCATCCCGAGACGCGGTTCATCATCGCGCACATCGGCAATCCGTGGACGATCGACGCGGCCGAAGTCATTTACAAGAACGTCAACGTCTGGGGCGAACTCTCCGGTTTGTTCGTGGGCGAAGCGATCGACTTCAAAGCCGAAGAACACCGCGACACGATGGCCGACGTCGCCAAGCGAATTCGTAAAGCGTTCCGATATGCGGAGCGACCGAATCGCTTCCTCTACGGCAGCGACTGGCCACTGGTTCCGATGCTCGAGTACCGCGAGTTCATCGCCAGTATCTTGCCCGCCGAATCGCACGAGCAAGTCTTCAGCGAAAATGCCGCACGGCTATTCCGGATGTTGTGAGCGCAGGTTGCTCAGGAGCAGTCAGATATTGATCGTTCTTTGACAGGATTAACAGGATAATCAGGAGCTAAATTTCAACTTGAGTTCTAAAATCCTGTTTCATCCTGCAAATCTTGGCCAAACTAATTTTGAACGCGACATCACGGCATTCGTTTTGCTCACTTTCATTTCGTTACAATAAACAGTATCGCACTCTCAAGAGAATACATCATGTCGAGATTCGCCATCGGTAGCCTCGCGTTGTTCGCTTTCATCGCAGGGCTTCGTGCCGAGGATCCAAAGCCGACGAAGGAAGCGCAGCAAGCGACCATCGACAAAGCGATCGCGTATTTGAAGTCGATGCAGAATGCCGACGGCAGTTGGGGGCAATCGCCGGGCAAACTCGGCATCACGGGCGTTGTCGTGACCGGGTTGCTCCAATGCGGCGTGTCACCCGACGACGAACCAGCAACGAAAGGGCTGAAGTTCATCGAGAGCCTCGTCAACGCGAAGGCGGGGCACATCGCGGGGCCGGATGCCAAAGTGAACTTGCACAATTACGTGACGAGCATCAACGTGATGGCACTCGCGGCGGCGAAGCGGGACGACAAATACAAAGCGGTCGTCGGCTCGGCAGCGGAGTTTCTCAAAAAGCTCCAGTGGGACGATGGCGAAGGTAAAACCGAGAAGGACGACTTCTTCGGCGGGGCTGGGTACGACAGTAAATCGCGACCGGACCTGTCGAATACTGCCTTCTTTCTGGAAGCACTCAAGGCGGCGGGTACTCCGGCCAGCGACCCCGCGATGAAACGCGCGATGGTGTTCATCAGCCGATGTCAGAACCTCGACAGTGAGTTCAACAAGCAACCGTGGGCGAATAAAATTAACGATGGCAGTTTCATTTACTCGGCTGCGGGTGGTGGTTCGACCAAGACCAGCGACGACCCGAACGCCCCGCTCACCGGTTACGGCAGCATGACTTACGCGGGCATCAAGAGCATGATCTATTGCGGCATCACCAAAGACGATCCACGCATGAAGGCCGCCATCGGCTGGGTGAAGAAGAACTACACGCTCGATGCGAATCCCGGAATGCCGCCACAACTCGCGAGCCGCGGGCTGTACTACTATTACGTGACATTTGCCAAAACGATGACCGCGCTCGGCGACGACACATTTGAAGACGCGAACGGCGTCAAACACGACTGGCGTGCCGACCTCACGAATGCCGCGATCAAGCGTCAGAAGCCCGATGGTAGCTGGACGAACGAAACGGATCGCTGGATGGAAGGCGACCCGAGTTTGGTCACCGGCTACATGATGATGGCACTAGGGCAGAGTCGGGCGAAGTAGAATCATGCTGGCTTCTGAGTGCATTTCGATCTATATTACATGTACTGCCAGAACGGGAGCATAACGCTCCTCCTATTTTCCGTGTGAGAGATACGATGCCATCACTCCACAATCGCCGTGCGTTTTTACAGGTCGGTGCCTGCTCCGCCGCTGGGCTGACGCTGCCGACACTGTTTGCCAACCGAGCAGCGGCGAAGCTTCCCTCGAAGGGCAAATCGGTCATTCTCATCAACCTGACGGGCGGGATGAGCCACCTCGATACGCTCGATATGAAGATGGACGCACCGACCGAAGTGCGCGGCGAATTTCAACCGATTTCAACGCGGTTACCCGGTGTTCAAGTCTGCGAACACCTGCCGATGTTAGCCGAGCGAATGAATAAATGGGCGCTCGTTCGCACGATGTCGCACCGCGAAAATAGCCACCTTCCGGGCACGCACCGCCTGTTGACGGGAGCCACGATGCCGAACCAACGCGGTTCGGACCTCGACAATATCCTTTCGCGAAATAACTGGCCGTGTTATGCGGCGGGGTTGAACTATCTGCGACCACGGAACGATGGCATCCCGAACGGCGTGACGCTGCCTCGCGCATTGATCGAAGGCCCGCTCACGTGGCCGGGCCAACATGCGGGGTTTCTGAAGGCGAGCCACGACCCGATGCTCGTGACGCAAGATCCAAACGCGGATGCGTTCAAGATGGACGCATTCACGCCCGCAACCGGCACCGACTCCGAACGGATCAACAAACGGCGCAGCTTACTCGAACAACTCGCGACCGCACCCGTCGGCGATCCGGCATTTCGTGGACACCAAGAACGCGCTTTCGAGCTTCTGACATCCGGGCGAGTGGCGGGTGCGTTTCGGCTCGATCGCGAAGCGGTCGCGACTCGCGATCGCTACGGGCGAAATCTATTCGGGCAATCGCTGTTGCTCGCACGGCGTCTCGTTCAAGCCGGCGTGCCGATCATTCAGGCGAATATGGGCACCGTGCAAACGTGGGATACGCACTCGGATAACTGGGGAAAACTGAAGACGCGATTACTGCCCTGGCTCGATCGCGCACTTGCCGCACTCGTCGATGATCTCGAATCCGAGGGGCTGTTGCAAGATACGCTCGTCGTCGCAACGGGCGAGTTCGGTCGCACGCCGAAGGTGTCGTTCTTGCCCGGCGAAAAGACTCCGGGACGCGATCACTGGGCGGGCGTTTACTCCGGGTTGTTCGCTGGTGGCGGTGTCTGCGGCGGGCGGGTGATTGGCAAATCGGACAAGACTGGCTCGTTCCCCGTGACCGATCCGTACTCGCCATTCGACCTCGGTGCGACGATCTACCGCACGCTGGGCATCGACCCCGATTCGGAGATTCTGGACGCAACGAATCGCCCTTCGCGAATCTGTATCGGCAAGCCGATGGATGTCCTTTTCGAGAACAAGTAACCGATGCTCGGCTGGCTTTCTGCGATTTGCGTTCTGGCCGCAGCCGTGCCGATACCGGTTGCGAAACCGTGCTTCGGCATACAGATTATCGACCGTGCGACGGGCCGTGGCGTGCCGCTCGTCGAACTCCGCACGGTCAACGACATTTCTTTTTTCACCGATAGTAGTGGCTGGATTGCGTTTCACGAACCGGGTTTGATGGACCGCGAAGTCTACTTTTCGATTGCTTCCCCCGGCTACGAGCGAGCTAAAGATGGCTTCGGTTTTCGCGGTATCAAGGCACGCACCGTGCCCGGCCAAAGTCTGCGTGTGATGATCGATCGTACGAACATCGCTTCGCGCGTGTGTCGTCTGACGGGACAGGGGATCGATGGCCATCGCGAGTTACTCGGGTTGCCCGCATCGCCGAAACGGAGCGCATTAAACGCGGGGGTGATGGGGCAAGATTCGGTGCAGGTTGTGCCGTACCGCGGCAAATTATTTTGGCTGTGGGGCGACACGAACTTACCGCAATACCCGCTCGGGCAGTTTCAAACGAGTGCCGCAACTTCCAGGTTGAAGCACAATCCCGAAGATGGCATCGCCTACGATTACTTCACCGATGCCAAGTTTCCGGATCGCGTGCGGGCGATGGTGCCGTTGAACGCACCCGGCCCCGTCTGGCTATTCGGCCTGCTTACAGTCCCCGATAATCAGGGCCGCGAACGACTGATCTCGCACTTCACGCGGCGGAAAAGTCTTGCGGAACAGGCCGAACATGGGCTCGTCGCTTTCGATGACGATCTCGGCGTGTTCCGCGTTATCGTCAAACTCGAAGAGTCGAACACCTGGAAGTTCCCGCGTGGCAACGCCGTCCGGGATGGCGAATATTGGTACTTTGCCAGCCCGTTCTGCCACACGCGCGTAAAGGCCGATTGGGACAGCATCCGCGATCCAAATGCTTACGAGGCGTATGCCCTCGACCCAATCGCAAAGCAGTTCGCGTGGCAAAAAGACCGCCCGCCAAGTTCGCAACCGCTCGTCGATGCGGAGTCGGGAAAACCCGTCACGATTCACACCGCATCGATCAACTGGAACGCCTACCGCAAACGCTGGACGATGATCGGCGTCGAGTCGAATGCAACCGGCAAACCGTCCGCACTCGGTGAAGTTTGGTACGCAGAATCGGCGACGATTGTCGGGCCTTGGTCGAAGGCAATCCGCATCGCGACCCACCCGAACTACACGTTCTACAACCCGCGCCAACACCCGTTTCTCGATGAAGCGGGTGGCCGGATCATTTACTTTGAAGGTACCTATACGAACACATTTTCCGGTAACAAAACACCAACGCCACGCTACGAGTACAACCAACTGCTTTACAAACTGGACCTGAGCGACCCTCGACTTTCCCACTCTCAACGCTCAACTCGAAACTAACCACTAATGGTTCACCCACCGCAACCGGGGCCTTCGTTGACGGCTTCGGCCATCACTTTCAGTTGAATCATGCTGCGGTCTTGCTCTTTCTCCAGATACGCGCGGCCCTTCTTGACGTTGACGTGATCCCACGGCAATCGCTCGCTGATCGGGCGCGTTCGCTGGCTGTAAAAGCCGACGTCGATGTTCAGATCGCGGAACGTGTCCCACCACAATTTCGCGTTGAAACACTCTTTCCAGCCGTCCATCCGCGCACCGCGTTTCCACGCTTCGTACAGTGCCGGTGACACGCGCCTGTCACCGCGAGTGAGGATGCCTTCGAGCAAGCTCGTTTCGATGTCGTGCTGTTTCACTTTGACCGACTTCATGCGGCTCTGGCCGTGCAGATATTGGCCCACCCAGCGGAAGTATTCGCGGTCTTGCATGCCGTTCCACTGGTACGGCGTGTGCGGTTTCGGCACGAAATTCGACACGCTCGCAGTGACATCCTTGTAACTGCCCGTGACTTCCTTGCCGATGCGGCTGATCGTCTCGGCCATCTCGATGATGCCATCGAGGTCGGTCGGGCGTTCGCCCGGCAGTCCGCACAGGAAGTACAATTTCACCTTCTGCCAGCCGTTTTTGAACGCTTCGCGACAGCCGACGTACAGGTCGTCGTTCTTGATCTTCTTGCGAATCTGCTCGCGCATGTCGTCGCGTGCCACTTCCGGTGCGAGCGTCAGCCCGGCTTTGCGAACGCCTTCAAACAAGCTCGGTAACGTGCGCAATTGATGATTAATCCGCAGGCTCGGCAACGAGACGTTGACGCCGAGTGGCCGAAAGACTTGGTGCATCCGCTTCACGAGTTCTTCAAAGTGCGGGTAATCGCTCGTCGAAAGCGAGAGCAAACTGATCTCGTTCGTGCCGGTGTTTCGGTAACTTTCGAGTGCGGCTTGCACGATGGTCTCGACAGAACGGAACCGCAGCGGGCGTTTGATCGTGGTCGATTGGCAGAAGCGGCACTGGTGCGGGCAGCCACGCATAATCTCGATCGCAATGCGATCGTGCGGTGTTTGCACGAACGGCACAACGGGCTTCGTGGGAAGCGGAATCGCATCGAAATCCTGGCTGATCGTACACGACTGGATTTCGAGTGGCACGTCGCTGCGGGTGCGGTTGACCGTGGCAATCGTGCCGTCGGCGTGGTACTCGTGTTGGTAAAACACCGGTGCGTACGCCCAGACGGTACGGCCAACGACTTCGGCCAGCATCTCCAACCGGCGACGATACGTGTTGTCGCCATCGCGTATCGCTTTTTCCTTGAGTTCCACCCAGCGGTTCATCACCCACGGCAACGACTCTTCGCCATCGCCGATGATGAATAAGTCGACGAACGGCGCGAGCAATTCGGGGTTCTGCGCACCGGGGCCACCCGCGATGATGAGTGGATCGGAGACGAGGCGTTCGTCGCTGAAGTGCGGAATGCCACCGAGGTCGAGCATGTTCAACAGGTTGGTGTAACAGACCTCGTATTGCAGGCTGAAACCGACGATGTCGAACTTGTGCAACGGCGTGAATGTCTCGAGACTGTACAACGGCAACCGGCGTTTTCGCAGGATGGTTTCAAAGTCCATCCACGGTGCGAACGCACGTTCGCACGCCCATTGCGGGTCGTTGTTCATGATCGAATAGAGCACCTGCAACCCGTGGTGGCTCATGCCGATCGTATAGGCATCGGGGAAGCATATGCAGAGCGTGCCGCGAACTTGCGAGTGGTCTTTGATGATCGCGTTCAACTCGCCACCCATGTACTGGGCGGGCGTTTTCACTCGCGGCAGCAACCGCATCACTTCGGTTTTCAGTGCAGAGTTCGGCATCGTCGTTCATCCATGTGAAATTAAGTGTGCCCGGTTTCCACGACCCGGATCGGGTGATCCGATGCGGGGTTCTCGACGGTCAACGATCGATGCCCGTCGAGGAACGCTTGTAACTCTGGCAAAACGACGCGCTGACGCCAGCCCGTGCGGAGGTTCGAGTCGATTGCCGCACTGACACCCGGCTGTCGTTCGCGCACGAGTCGCTTCAGGTCTTGCGTCGTGGCCACCTGATTCGCCGCTATCGAGTTCCGCGCGCACCACTCGCCGAGAACGACGCCGAGCAAGCTCGAAAGCAGTGCCACGTGCGGCGGGTCGAACTCGCGTTCTTCCACCTCCGGGCACTCGTGCATCGGCAGCGATTTCGCGTGTCGCACCGCCTCGAAAATCCCCGGCGCATCGACTTTGGCCACGCCGCGAAACGATTGCACTTCGTCGATGCTATTCGGCCCGTTGCGTGCGATTTCGGCAACGAGTTCATCGCGAAGTACCGTTCGCGATGGCCGGTTACCGCGTGCGGCCCGATCGTCGCGCCAGAAATAGACTTCGCGTGCCACCGCGAGGCCACGACGCCCAAGGCCGCCGATGCCTTTGATCTTACGCCATTTTTCGGTGGCGGGGTCGTCGGAAATCGAGCGGATCAGGAACGTCTGAAATTCTTCGAGTGCCCAGTCTTCGCGGTCGAGCTTTTGCAGCCGTTGCTGAAGCGTTCGCCACATCGGTATCAGATAGCGGACATCGTCGAATGCATACTCGATCTGTGCCGTAGTCAGCGGGCGTCGCCGCCAATCGGTCAGCGTTTCGCCTTTGTTCAGCCTCACGCCCAGTAGTTCGTTTACGAGGTTCGAATAGCCAATGGGGAACGTGTAACCGACGAGTCCCGCTGCGATTTGTACGTCGAACATGTTGCCCAGTGGTCGCCCGATTCCGTGATGACACATCCGCACTTCTTCGCGGCCCGCATGAACGATCGACGTGCGTTTCGGGTCCGCAAGCAGACTCCAAAACTCGTCGAGCGGGCCGGTGGATAGCGGATCGATGAGGTACATTCGCTCGGTCGTCGCCACCTGCACGAGGCACAAATCGGGGCGATACGTCTCTTCTCCGACGAACTCCGTATCGAACGCAATCACCGTCGAAGCCGCAAGGTGTTCGAGGCACGGTATCAGCGCCGCCGACGTAGCGACAAGCTCTTGCGGAAGTTCGCGGGAACCAGTCAATTTTCGGGGCATGATTGCGGATGCCGAGTGAGGGAAACTTTCAGTTGTTGAAATTGTTGTACGGCGCAAAGGCAGGAAGCGAGTGGTGTTGCCGGTTCATAAGCCGACGTGTCGTTCGTCATAATCTAAACTCGTCATCGGGAGATCTGCCGAACGATGAGGTGGGTTTGAATCCATGAGTGACCTCGAACGAAGGCCGGAGTTGCAGCCGTAACCACGAATTCACGTCCATAACTAGTATAATCGCATCGACATCCGGTTCGTCGACAACGCGAAGCTCCGCTATCCACTCCGCAGCGAATCCGAACAATCGCAGCCCGTCACGACGAACATCCAGATTCACCCGACAGTAGCCTGGCTCAACGGTGAACGACACGGCAAAGCCTTCCAACTCGAACCGGTATGTGGCTACGTTCAAGCACCACGGCATATCGGCTTTGAGAAGTTCCGGCTCAGCACCGAAACAAAGGAGCAATGCAATTTCGGTAGCCGGTTCCACGTCGAGAAGCCTCCGCCGCCGAATTGGAATTAAACTTAATTAGGTGCCAACCGCCGACCCGTATCAAATATTACCTGAGTTGTTTCGGTAACGCAAAACTATCTCTCAAAAGTATTCACGTAAGTCCATGTGTACGATACAAGTTTTGAATTCTTTATCATACGCTACTGTGGTAGAATCGCCTTTTTTAAGATAATTTAGCTCGGAAATCTTTGTGTCAACACGTGAAACACATGTGTCTGAAACAAGAAAACTGCGGTTAGGCCCTCTCGTCTGACTGATAGTGATAATTTTAGTCTCAGCATCATAGCTTACGAATTTTGTCCCTTTAGTTATGTAAAATGTACCTCCTTCCATGGCACCAGCACGGTCGTCGAATTTAACTGGGTCTGCATCTGCTTTCAAATCAACTACTGGTTGCAGTCTCACCAACTCTTTTTTGAGAAGTGCAGATTTGGCTTCTAAAGCTTGAAGCTCGAATTGGATGTCTTTTATTCTTTTTGCAGCTTCTGGTGTGTTCGGCAGTATGTTTAGATCAGGGAGAGGATTTTGTGCGGCCAATACTTTGACTTTCTCTTCAATCTTGGGTGCCGCGTCAATGACGTTTTTCTTGATTTCGCCATCAACAGCGTTGACAGCTTTTACAACCTCCACGCTTCTCACTTTCTCCTTGATTTCAGCGATCTGTCCACTCGGTGCGACAATTGGGGCTTTGCCGCATCCGCTAGCTATCGCAATTGCACAAACTCCCAGCCCCAACACGAAATTACGAATCATGGGAGTTGACCTCAGATAGAGTGATGAGTCACGACACATCTTTAGCAAGAACGTTAGTCGTAATTGTCAAGATACGCAAAAAGCTGTTTGGTTTCAACCGAAGCAAATAAGAAATCAGATGGTGAATTGCTTCATCAGTTCTAAGGCTTGCTAACCATGACACGGCCGATGTCGTTTTCGTCGATGTCCACACGCACATTCAGCTTGCCGACGTGGCCCAACACGATCAGCGATTGACCCTGTAACGTGCTGATGTACTCATCGAGCCGAACGATGATCTGCAACACATTGAACTCGGTCGGCTTGGGCTTTGCGGTCGTTTTCGCATCTCGAAGACTCGCCACGACCGCGCAGGCTAAAGATCCAGCGACTACCAAACTAAGAAAAGAATTTGCACGTCGTGCTGTTTGAAAAGGTATCAGTTTCTACTGCACAAGGTATAACGTACTAACGCCCACTGGCCTTCCCTTTCCGTTTGGCGAGGTTTCATGCGGCTACTCGTCTTGATGTTGGTTATCGCGCAGTTGGCCGCCGACTGGCCGCACGTCCGCGGACCGAATTATGATGCGATCTCCCCTGAAATCGGACTGGCTGAGACGTGGCCAACTGCCGGCCCGTCGGTATTGTGGTCGCGCGAACTCGGGCCGGGTTACTCGGGGTTCGTCGTTGCGGGTGGGCGAGCGTTCACGTTGTTCCAGACGAACACGGGGATGTTCCTCATCGCCTTGGATGCAGACACCGGGGCTGAGGTGTGGCGTGCGCGGGTCGATTGGCCGTGGCAACCGGGTGGCATGTATCCGGGGCCGTACGCCAGCCCAACTTGGCACGCGGGGCGAGTGTATTACGCCACGCCGACGGGGAAAGTGGGCTGCGTCGATGCCACCGATGGGAGTGTGATGTGGACGGTCGATGTCCGTACAAAATTCGGCAGCCAGGGCACAGAATTCGGTTTTGCATCGACGCCATTGGTCGAAGAGGGTCGCGTGATTTTGCCCGTCGGCGGGCCGGGTGCTGCGATGGTCGCATTAAGTGCGAGCGATGGCGAGACGTTGTGGAAAAGTGGCGACGACCCGGCCAGCTACTGCCCCGCGTTCCCGATCACGCTCGACGGTCGATGGCTGGTGGTCGGCTTCTTGCGGAACACGCTCGTGTTGCACGACCCGACAACCGGCGAACGGGTCTGGCGGGAACGGCTATCGAGCAGCTACGACGAACATGCTGCGTGGCCGCTGTTCGATGGCAGTCAACTCCTCGTCGCATCGCCGTTCCGAATCGGCTCGCAACTCTTTCGCTTATCGAAATCGGAAACGAGTGTCAGTGGTAAAACGATCTGGGCGGGTCGTCAACTTTCCAACGACGTTTGCTCCAGCCTATTGCTCGACGGCTCGATTTACGGCTTCGATTTGCACCAATCGCAGGCGAGTACGCATCGGCCGTCGCGGGGAATGTTCAAGTGCCTCGAGCTTGCTACGGGCAAGCTGCGATGGGAAACCGACGCGATCGGTCAAGCCACGCCGCTATCGGTGGACGGAAAATTGCTACTCTGGTCGGAGACGGGCACGCTGATTTTGGCGCGAGCGAACGCGGAGCGATACGAGGAGTTGGCGCGTGCCAAACTGCTATCGGGCGGCGGCATGTGTTGGGCGACCCCCGCATTGTGTGGGAAGCGGTTGTTCGTGCGCGATCACCAACGCGCCATGTGCATCTACCTCGGTGCCGCATCGGAGATTGATCCTGCGAGACTGACCGCAACACCCGTCATATCCGAATCTCGTTTCGACTGGTCGCGGTTGTTGCCGCGCGAACCCGAATTCCCGAACGATGCGCCGACCGCTCTGGAGCTGGCACGTTGGTTCGCGTGGTGTATCGGCGCGTTCACTATCGCTTTTGTGATCGCGTGTTTCGTTCGCGCGTGTGGCTTCCAGTGGAATTACCGTGTCGTATTTGCGGCGATTGCGTTCGCGCTCGGCGTCGTCGGCACGACGGCGCTCGGGGCATGGGCAGACACGTTCGCACTGACGTGGCCCGTCAGTTTGTACGTGGCGTTTCGCGGGATCGTCTGGCTCGGTGTCGATCGGGTGTCAGTCGGTTGGCGTTACCAAGTTGCGGCCCGGCTCGGGTTGGTGCTTTTTGCGGGGCTGTGTTACGGCTACTATCGGCTCTGCTTGGCGGTCGGGTTCGCGATGGCGTGGGGGTTCCTGGCCGGGTTCTTACCTGCCGCCCCGTTCGCGGTATTCGCAGCGAAAACGAAACGACGCGGATTGCGTTGGCCGTTGGAAGCGATCGCGTTCGCGGCCTATTTCTGGTCGTCGGGGCTGATACCGGGCTGGAAAGCGATGTGGGTGTGACCGCGGACAATTTGAGTGAAAGTGCTCCGCTCCTTTTTTTCGATCGTACGAAGAAATCGTGTCTCGAAGCTCCCGGAATATCGTTTCATACCTTAGTAGGTGTCTCCCCGCGTCTTCCGCACGGTGAGTGGAAAGACAATTGTTGGGCAGTAATCCATTGCAAACTGTCAACCAAGGTTCAGTGATGATGGCAAGTTCTGCGGTGATGCCCGGGCGAGTCGGCATACCAGCCGCGCCGCGTCTAGCGAATGAATTGCACGCGATGGTCGGCAGAAACACCCGCGTTCGAGCGAACGGATTGCGATTCGAGCAGGGAGGCATACCCATTCGAGTATGCGGGGTAACGTACGGACCATTTGCACTCAATTCGTCGGACGAGCCACTTCCAGATCCGTCGGTAACGGAAGCCGATTTCGCGATGATGCGGGCCGCATCGGTCACGGCCATTCGGATTTACCATCCGCCGCCAGCTTGGTTCTTAGATCTCGCCACGGAATATAAGTTACTCGTTTTACTCGACGTACCCTGTCCGAAACATCTCGACTTCCTCGAAAGCGCTTCTACGCGCAAAGCCGCTCATCAATTGGTTCGGAGTGCCGTGAAATCGTGCGAGGGGAAGGGTTGCGTGTTGGGGGCGAGCATCGGCAATGAAATATCGCCGGATATCGTGCGGTGGTACGGCCCCAAGAAGATCGCTCGGTTTTTGGGTGAACTGGCCGAAGAATCGCGGAACGTCGATGCCGATAGTCTCGTCACATACGCCAGTTACCCGCCGACCGAATATCTCGAACTGCCATTTCTCGATTTCGTCACATTCAACGTCTACCTTCACGACCGACTGGACTTTCGCAACTACCTCAATCGACTTGTGAACATTTCCGGCAATCGGCCGCTCGTTCTCGGCGAGTTGGGAATGGATACGATTCGCCACGGTGAAGAGAACCAGGCCCGATTTTTGCTCAGTCACCTCAAAGAAGCTTCGTTAGCTGGGGCGGCCGGCGCGTTCGTATTCAGTTGGACGGACGATTGGTTCACGCACGGTTGCCAAATCCAGGATTGGGCGTTCGGGTTGACGAAGGCGGATCGCACGCCCAAACCGGCATACCACGTTGCGGCAGACCTGTTCGGGCGACCGGTATCGAGCCTGTTGCCGAAATTGCCGCGAGTGTCGGTCGTGGTCTGTTCTTACAACGGTGCAGCCACACTTTCTCAGTGCCTCGAATCGTTGGGGAAAATCGACTATCCGAATTATGAAGTCATCCTCGTAGACGACGGCTCAACCGATGAGACACCGGCCATTTGTTCTCGATTCCCCGCAGTGCGAACCATTAACCAAGAGAATCGCGGACTGAGTGCAGCCCGCAACGTCGGCATGGAGGTCGCCACGGGGGAAATCATCGCCTATACCGACTCCGACTGTTTTGCCGATCCGGATTGGCTCTACCGTCTGGTCGATCAACTCCAGTCGGCGGGTGCTTCTGCGGTGGGCGGTCCGAACTTGTCGCCCGATGATGGACCGATCGCGGCGTGCGTCGATGCTTCTCCCGGTCAACCCACGCACGTTCTCATATCGGACGCAGAGGCCGAACATATCCCCGGATGCAATATGGCTTTTCGGAAAGAGGTGCTAGTCGCGCTCGGTGGGTTCGACGCGATCTTTCGCAAAGCCGGGGACGATGTCGATATGTGCTGGCGTCTGCTCGATGCCGGTCACAAAATTGCCTTTGCCCCTTCCGCATTCGTTTGGCACCATCGTCGAAAAACGCCGAAAGCCTACTACCGCCAACAGTCGGGCTATGGAGAAGCCGAAGCCATTCTCGCTCGGAAACACCCTTCCCGATTCAACTCGTTAGGCGGTGCCGTGTGGGTCGGAGCCGTGTACGGCAACGGACTCAATGGCATCCGATTCGCGAACCCGTTGGTTCGGGCCGGACGATTCGGGCAAGGTTTATTTCAGATGATCTACCAGCCCGGTCCCGCGCACTGGGCCATGCTGCCGAGCACGTTCGAGTGGCATGTGGCCCTGTTATTCGTCGCGTTAGTGGGGCTGTTCTGGTGGCCCTTACTCGGCCTCGCCGGTGGGATGGCATTGCTCGTTGCAGTCGTTGTGTGCATCCAAGCACGACAAGCGAATTTGCCTCTAAAGTACGATTCGTTCCTCGCTCGGATACGGATAGCTCGATTGAGTTGGTGGCAGCCGTTGTACAGGGGTTGGGCACGATACCAGTCGAATGGCCTGCGACGCGCGAATGATTCTGCCGTGCCTCTCGACCGGTTTCATCGGACCGATCCCGTTCGACGGTATCTCGTTCAAAATGTCGATCGGAGTGCTCTGCTCGAAGCGGCTGGCTGCGAACTCACCCATCGTGGATGGGTGACGTATACCGGCGACGGTTGGACGCCGAACGACCTCATCGTTCGCTGCCAATCGGGTGGTATCCTCAACGTGGTTTCGACGCAGGAATGGTATCGCGATGGTTGGTCGCAAATCGCCGTTCGTTTTCGTCTGAATCGCAAGGCGTGGCGGTGGGGAGCGGAAGCCACTGCGGCGGTCAGTGGCGTAGCGGGGTTGTTCGTGGCAGGCGTCGGTCAAACTACGTCTGCGGTTGTCGTGGGGTCGGCGATTGCGTGTGTTGCGTTTGGAGTTTGGCGACTGATGTTCGCGGACGCCAGACGGTCTGCAGGGTGTGCCGTCGCTGTGTTCGACATCACGGCTCGTCGCCTGGGGCTGACGCCACACATCCCGAAGCGGGAGGAAGACTCCCATGGGTAACTTACGCCGCTTCTGGCCGTACATTTGGCCGCACTATCGCGGCATCTCGGTCGTCCTTTTCACGCTACTCGCAGGCGTCGGGTTGACGGTGTTGCAGCCGTGGCCGATGAAGTTACTGGTCGATAGCGTGCTCAGCGGGAAACCGCCACAAGGCACAGCCGGCGAGATACTTGCCATTCTCCCGGGTTCCGAAGATCCTCGTACGGCTGCCGCATGGGTCGCCGTGGCGACGGTGATACTGTTCCTCGCCGGAACGACACTCACCTTGATTAGCACGACCGCGTTTGTCTCGATCGGTCAGCGAATGGTGTACGATCTGGCCGCCGATGTGTTTCTCAAACTACAGAAGCATTCGCTGCTGTTCCACAACACGCACCAAGTGGGGGATCTCGTCTCGCGCGTAACAGTGGACACGTACTGCGTACAGGCGTTGGTCGCACATACCGTCTTTCCACTTCTGCAATCGGGTCTGACACTCTGCGCGGTGTTCGGCGTCATGTGGGCGCTCGATCCGGGCATGGCGCTCCTCTCACTCTTGGTCGTCCCGTTGCTGTGTGCATTAATCGGTGGCTTCGCGAGCACGATGGAACGAGCGGCGCGAGTGAGGAGTGACCTCGATGCGGAACTGATGAGCCGAGTGGAACAAACGCTCAGCGGGATACCTGCGATCCAGGCGTTCGCCCGTGAGAAAATCGAAGCGATGAAATTCCGCGAACGTGCAAATGCTGCCGTCGAGGCGCATCGAAAAAGCACGCTGGTCGATCTTTGGTTCAAGCTTCTGGTCGGGTTAGTGACATCGGTGGCGACGGCGGGTTTGCTTTACCTCGGTGCCGGCCGCGTGATGGACGGCGCAATGACGGTCGGCACGATCCTGGTGTTTCTCGCGTACCTTCACAGCCTTTACGATCCGATTAACACGATCGTGTATGCCGCATCGACGGTGCGATCGATCGGAGCGAATGCGGCGCGGGTTCGAGAAATTCTGGACGTTCCTACTGCCATCGTCGATAAACCGGAGGCGAAGGCCGTCGTCCTCCGCGGCGCGATTCGTTACGAAAATGTCACGTTCGGGTACGATGCGGGGCGACCCGTTCTCAATGGCGTGACGCTGATGGCGAACCCCGGCGAAACGATCGCGATCGTCGGTCCGACCGGGGCAGGCAAAACGACACTCTTGCACATGCTGCCACGATTCTTCGACCCGTGGGAAGGCACGATCACCATCGATGGCCACGATCTTCGCGATTTACCCGTGGAAAGCCTGCGTCGGCAGGTCGCACTCGTCCTTCAGGAGCCGTACCTCTTTCCAATTAGCGTCGCAGAAAACATTGCCTTCGGACGTCCGAACGCGCTGCGTGAGGAAGTCGTTGCTGCAGCGCTCGCCGCAAACGCCGATGCTTTTATCCGCAAGCTGCCGCACGGTTACGACACCGTCATCGGCGAACGCGGCGCGACGCTTTCCGGAGGCGAACGCCAGCGCCTGAGCATTGCCCGAGCCTTTCTGAAAGATGCCCCGATTTTGATCCTCGACGAACCGACTTCGGCACTCGATGCCATTACCGAAGGGCAGTTGCTCGACGCACTGGCAAGGCTGTGTGAAGGGCGGACGACGTTCGTAATCGCGCATCGCTTGTCGACGATTCGCGCGGCGAATCGAATCCTCGTTCTCGAAAATGGGCAAGTCGTCGAAGAAGGACGGCACGAGGATCTGCGCGAGCGGGGCGGGCTTTATTCGCGGCTTCACCGACAACAAATTGGCGAACCCGAACGAAAGGCGATCGCTCATGGTTGATCGCTTTCTCAACAGCGCTGCGGGGGCCGCACTGATACCAGCCGCTCGTGCGTTCGTGCGATTCACGCCGCCATCGACGACCAAAGACCACCTGTGGCATCGCGTGATCGATCCGTACTTGGCATGGCGAAATCACCGCTTCGTCGCACAGACGATCGCCGGGAGTTTCGGCGGGAACACCAAGGATATTCTGCAACAGTATCTCTATTATTTTGGCATTTGGGAACCTGCCGTCACGCGGTTCGTGAGGCGACGACTGAAGTCGGGCGATGGCTTCGTCGATGTCGGAGCGAATGTCGGATATTTTTCGCTGCTCGCGGCTCAACGGGTGGGTTACCGAGGGCGTGTCACAGCCGTGGAGGCGTCGCCAGAAGTCTTTACCGAACTCCAACGCAACCTGCGACGCAACACCGTCGGAATTCGGGCCGTTCCGCTCGCCGCTTCGGACAAAGCAGGCACGATTCGGATTTACCACGGCAGCGAAGGAAACTGCGGGTCCAGCACGACGGTTGAAGGTCTGAGTGGCTATCGCGAAAGCACGGAAGTGGCGGCGGCACCGCTATCGGACGCACTCTCACAGATCGAAATTGCATCGGCGCGAATCATCAAAATCGATGTCGAAGGTGCAGAGGCGGCGGTATTATCCGGTATCGAAGCCGCGATGAACGACATTCGTTCGGACTGCGAATTTCTCGTCGAGATTCACCCGCAGATGCTCGCCCAAGCGGGACGCTCGGCTCAGGAGGTTTTCGATTGGTTTGCGGATCGCGATTTCCACCCGTACCTGATCGAAAACGATTACGACGCCTCGGCGTATTTGTGGCCCGCGCCGACGCCGCTTCCGCAGCGGATTTGGCACTGCCCCGAATGGGACGCGAACGTCGTTTTCTCACGGATCGTCGCAACCGAATTGTGATCCTGCGTTGTCCCAATCGGAGTCGCCAAATGGAAGTGAAAGACGGTCGCTACGCACATGGCGACGCACCGCCGAACGTCGTGTTGGGTACTGGCACTCTGATCCGTGGGCCACGCTCGTTCGCGCGTTTCAAAAGTACGCGCACGCTCGCGCTCGTCGTCGGGAAGAATTGCACCCTGGACGGCGTGCATTTCGCCCTGAATCCCGACGCGCAACTGACGATCGGCGATGACTGTGCGTTCTCCGGATCGTTAATCTTGGTGGAAGCGGAAATCACGATCGGGAACCGGGTGGTCATCGGTTGGAATGCGGTCCTGTCCGACTCCGATTTTCACCCGATCGATCCCGACGAACGCAGACTCGATGCCATCGCCTGCTCCACACTCCCCGAAGGCCCGCGCCGACACTACGCGAGCAAACCCGTTGTGATCGGCGACGATGTTTTCGTCGGTCACAACGCAACGGTATTGAAGGGGGTCACAATCGGAGCGGGGGCGTTCATCGAACCCGGTGCAATGGTGACTCGCGACATTCCGCCAGGGGCGCGCGTTCTCGGCAACCCCGCGATCGTCGTTACGGAGGCGTAATCATGCCGAAACCGCGAATGGTTCTTCGGCAATACGACGGCGACTGGGAACCCGCCGAGATGCCGGAGAATATCGCACTCGATCCGACAGCGTACCTCCACTCGGTCGAAAGTTTCGGCCTATGCCGAGGGGAGTTCGACCCAGCGGTGTCCGTCGGTCGGGGTAGTCAAGTGAACTACGGCACCGCGTTCGACGTCGGGCAACAGGGCCGAATTCTCATCGGAAACTACGTGTTGTTGACGGCTGTGATGTTCCAGTGCGATGCGTCGATCACCGTCGGGGACTACACCATGATCTCCTGGTCCGCCGTCATCATGGACACCTACCGTTGGCCGCGAAATTTCGAGGAACGCGAGAAAGAACTCACGCAACTCACCGAGCGATTCGAGCGCCGTCCGGCGGTCGTTGTGCCCGCTCAGCCGGTCGTGATCGGTGAAAACGTCTGGATCGGTTTCGAGGCCGTAATCCTTCCTGGCGTCACCATCGGAAACGACTCGATCGTTGGGGCGAGAAGCGTGGTCGCAACGAACGTACCACCGGGGGTCGTCGTGGCCGGCAACCCGGCTCGCGTCGTCAAGTCGCTCCGCAAAAAGGACCAAAAATGACACCGCGCGGCACCATTATCGTTTGCGGTATCGTCTGGTGGTACCCGCTCGCCGGTGTGACGTTCCAGTTTCTTCATTACCTCATCGGCCTGCGAAACCTGGGCTACGACGCGTACTACGTCGAAGACTCCGCACGTCAGGTGTACGACTTAAATACCCACGAATACACGTACGATTGGGGCGAAGCGGGGCACGTGGAGCGGTTGGGGGCCGTGTTGGATCTCCACGGCTTCGCGGGGAAGTGGGTGGCCCGCAGTCACTACGACAATCGAATTTGGGGAATGACACTCGGCGAACTCAACGCGCTTTACCTGAAGGCCGATGTCCTGCTCAACGTCACGGGTGGGCAAGAACTATTACCCGAACACGACCGGATCCCGCAGAAAATTTACCTCGAAACCGATCCGGTCAAGACGGAGATTCTGGTCGCAGGTGGACATCGCGAAATGATCGCCGTGCTCGATGCGCATACCTCGCACTTCACGTTCGGGGAAAATTTCGGCTCGCCCGACTGCGGAGTCCCGGTCGCGAGATACGACTGGAAGCCGACCCGGCAACCCGTCGCGATCGACCTATGGCCGTGGGAAGAAAATCCCGGCTCCGCTTACACGACCATCGCGACGTGGGACAATCGGGGCAACGACATCGAGTGGGCTGGCGAAGTGTACCGTTGGAGTAAGCGCCCCGAATTCCTGAAACAGATCGCCCTGCCACAACTGCGTCCGAATGTTGCGTTTGAAGTCGCATGTGGGATGCCGCCAGAAGATCGCGCCCAATTCGAGTCGCACGGCTGGCACCCCATCGACTCGCTCATTGTTTCTCGCGATTTTGCAACGTATCGAAAGTACATCTGCGGTTCGCGCGCCGAATTCACAGTCGCGAAGGATCAGAACATCCGTTTGAGAAGCGGTTGGTTCAGCGATCGTAGTTGCACTTACCTCGCAGCTGGCCGACCGGTCATCACCCAAGACACGGGGTTCGGCAATGTGCTGCCAACGGGTCGAGGTCTCTTCGCATTCCGGACGACGGACGATTTACTCGCAGCCATCGATGCGATCGAGTCGGACTACGCGAGAAATCGCCTCGCTGCGAAAGAGATTGCGGTCGATTATTTTGCCGCAGAAATCGTCCTCGAAAGTCTCTTATCTCGCGCAGGAATCTAAACGTGGATCGCAATGTCATCGTCAATGCGGACGACTTCGGCGCATCGGCCGGTATCAATCGAGCGATACGGGAGTGCCACGTACGTGGGGTCGTGACCAGCGCGAGCCTGATGGTATTCGGTAAAGCAGCGAATGAAGCCGCCGCGATGATGAATGCCATGCCTGCGCTGTCCGTCGGTCTCCACTTCGATGTTCTCGGCGAGTCGCTCACGGAGGACATCGACCTCACGGATCATGCGGCCATGCGAACGGCATTCGATGCGCAACTCGCGGAGTTCAAACGCTTGACGGGGCGACGACCGACGCACGTCGATTCGCATCGCCATGCCCACCATCGCGCCGGTTTATTTCCCGTGTTTGAAGAGCGAGTGACCTTGCTTGGGATCCCTCTGCGTGGGGATGGTCGCGTGCGATTCGCCGGTGGGTTCTACGGGCAACCCGAGTGGCTCGTCACCGATCTCGCTTACGTTTCCCCGTCTGCATTCCTAGAAATTGCGAGCGAACATGCATTGCCGGGTTGGCTCGAAATCGGCTGTCACCCTGGCTTCGTCAGCCCGGAGTTCGAGTCCGTTTACATGACCGAGCGCGAAGAAGAGGTAAACACACTCACGAATCCCGCACTTCGGGCTAGTTTGAACGAACTCGGAATCCGACTTTCCAGTTACCACGACTTCCAAAAATCAGGAGTTCGAACGTGAAACGTCGCGGCTTTACACTCGTCGAATTGTTGGTCGTCATTGCGATCATCGCCGTACTGATTGGCTTATTGTTACCAGCAGTGCAGAAGGTACGTGCCGCTGCGGCACGCATCCGCTGTACGAATCAGTTGAAGCAACTCGTCCTTGCGGTCAACAACTATGCCACCACCAACGATGGTCTGCTCGTACCCGTCACGACGTTTAAGTTTTGGCTACCGACAACCCCGGACAATCGCGAGAAGTATTGGTACGGGGAAGTGCTTGCAAACAACGCGATCGACGTACGGACCGGACTTTTGACTCCGTACCTCGAGTCGAACGCCGCCGTACAACAATGTCCGTCATTTCACCCCGATGCATTCCGTTCGCGGTATGCAGGGGCAACGGGTGGGTACGCATACAACTTCCGCTTTCTCGGGCCGGGACCGCAACAGACGAGCGTGGAGCCGCTCAGTTATCGCATCTCCACTGTTGCTGCGACGAGTGCCACGATCGCCTTTGCGGATAGTGCGCGCGTCAATCATTGGGATGCAACACCTCCCGTGATCGAAGAGAACTTTTACTTAGAAGCACCGTATAGCCAACTGCCGACAACCCATTTCCGTCACGATCGTATGGCGAATGTCGCATTCCTCGACGGTCACGTCGAAGTGCGATCGCCCACAGACAACGGCCCGACGCCAACGGAAACGTACGAATCGTATCAGCTACGCGAGAAGGCTTACATCTTCGACATTGGGACGGACAATATCGAATGGGATCGCGATTGAACGGAATCTGAGATTTCGCCAGAACGTGGCGTTCGTCGAGTGCGAAACGTGCAAAATGCGCTGCAAATCAATAGCGCAGCAGGTGTCGATTTGTCATCCTTTTTGAAGTCGTGTCGTACGGACCGATTGTGCCGTGCAGACTTCCCACTTTACCTAAATTAGCCAAAGTTTCATTCGCACGCAGTTCGACCAACGTGAGATACCTCCAGTGGGCGGCCCGCCACCTCACCGGTGCGACTGCGAATTGCGGCTTCTGGACCGACCGATACGACGTACTCGGTTGGTGGTGGGACACCTGGCGTTCGCTCGCCAAACAATTCTTCTCCGACAACAGTTCGGGGCAACTCGAGAAATTCTTTCGCGAAACGAAAGCCCGCAATGGGATCCAGTGGTCGAAAGAGGCGTGCGCCCGCCGGGATGATCGTTCGACGAAAACGTAACTTCTTCAAATGAATGGGACCGCTTCGACTTTGAGGTCCACTTGCGATTCTCGCCTCACCCACACGAAAGCTGCGTCGTCGGCGGCGCATGTTATGCCTTGATGATGTCCTTGACGGTCATGCCGCTGGGGATCATGGGCAGCACGTGTTCCTGGTGTGGCACGTGGACGTCGAGCACGAATGCGCCGTCGGATTCGATCATCTCGATCAGCGATTCGTCGAGGTCGCTCTTGTCCCA
>JAYVXI010000035.1:0-8498 GCA_043785305.1 Limnoglobus sp.
AAGCGCGGGCTTGATGTATCGGATCTCACGCGATTATCACGTGAGTTCACGCCCCGCGCTTCGCTACGCAAAGCCTTCGCGGCGCGGCTAAACGAATCCAGTTACCGCGATTTCGTTGTGGCGAATTCGTTCGGGCGCGATAGTTTCACGACCAGGCGTTCGACTTGCAACCGGGGTGGGAGCGGGCTGCCGCCTTTTAGGCCGAGGTTGATTTCGACGAGCATGTCGGAGAGTTGCGACAGGCGTTTCATGCCGAGGTGGCGAAGTTGGCGTTCGGTACTCTGGCGTGCCTGCGGCCATTTTGCGACACCGGCACTGTCCATCGCGGGGCCGAGCGGCAGGCCGTCGCGAGTCAGGCGTGCCACCGAGGCGAGCTTCCGCAACTGGAACGTCAGTGCCCCCATCAACTTCAGCGGTTCCTCGCCACTATCGAGCAATTCCACCAGAATACCGAGCGCAACGGCGGGGCGACCTTCGCCGACGGCGTCCATGATGCCGAACACGTTCGCGGTCCGGTTCCGCGCCACGAACGTATCGACATCGTTCGCGCCGATCTCGGTTCGCACCCCAACGGCGACCGCGAGTTTGGCTAATTCCTGCGCTAAAAGCCCCATCTGCGAGCCGATCAGGCCGATGAGCATCCCCACGGCATCGGAGGTGATCGTCTTCGCGTGTGCGGACTTCGTCCAAGTTCCGCACCACTGCGCGAGCTTATTTTCCGTCGGCGATTTGCAGACGATCTTCGCGCCTTCGGGCAAGGCTTTCGCGAGCTTAGTCGTTTCGGGAAACGTCTTGACATCGAGTATCAGCACGCCGATCTTGCTCGGGTTCGCGATGTACTTCTCCAACGATTCGCGGTGTGCCGAGACGAACGAATCGGCTTGATCGACGACGAGCACGCGCATCGGGCAAAGGAACGGCATCGTGCTGAGTTCGTTGCGTACCGTGGTGTAATCGAGTTTGTCGCCGGGGAAGTTGGTGACGGCGAACTCGGGGTCCGCATCGCCGACGGCGCGGGCGATAATCGCATCGCGGCACATTCGCTTCAGAAAGTCCTCTTCGCCGACCAAGGCGTACATCGGCAACAGCTTCGCCTTCGCCGCTTTCTCTAGAAACGCGAGTGCATCCACGCATCACCTCCGAATTCGCAAACCTTGGCCGCGAAGTAGCTCGTTCACTTCATCGCGGGTGATCCACGGCAAGTCGCCGGGGATGCTGTGTTGGATCGCGCCCATCGCAGCGCCGATGTCCAAACCGAGTGCGAAGTCGCCAGCGAGAATGCCATCGATGAGGCCGCTGGCGAGCGCATCGCCCGCACCGAGGCGATCGACGATTTCGACTTCGTAACTCTTCGTGGTGTGGAGTTTGCCTTCGGTGTAGCCGACGGCGGAGAAGGTGTTCCGCCAGACGAGTGGCGTTTCCCGACGGACGCCGGCGACCATTTTTATGCCGAAACGATCGATCAGCTTCGCGGCCACTTCGGAGAAGTTCGTGCCGGTAATCCCGAACAGATTCTCCGCGTCCGGCTCACTGGCAATCAGCAAATCGCAATGTACTAGTAGTTCGCTCATCGTGCGGCCCGCCTCGGCCGTCGTCCACAATTTAGACCGATAATTGAGGTCGATACTCGTACCCAACCCCGCCGCTTTTGCGGCCATCAAAGCTTCTGCCGTTACGGTGGCGGCATTCTCACTTAACGCGGGCGTGATACCCGTGACGTGGAACCACTTCGCGCCGCGAACGATATGCGGCCAGTCGAACGTGCCCGTTTGCACGAGGGCGATACTGGAATCTTTGCGGTCGTACAAGATGCTACTGGCACGCGGGGCCGCGCCGAATTCGAGGAAGTACAGCCCGCAGCGCCCGTCGTCGGTGTACTGCACGTGTTCGTCGGAGACGCCCGCTTCGCGCACGCGATTGGCGACGAGTTTGCCGAGCGGGTTATCGGGCAGCCGCGAAACCCAGGTGGCAGTGCGGCCGAGCCGCGCGAGTCCGACGGCGGTGTTGAGTTCCGCGCCGCCGATTTCGACGTTCAAGCTGCGTGCTTGTTCGAGCCGTTGAAAATCTGGCGGGGCGAGGCGTACCATCGCCTCGCCGAATGTGATGACATCGTATGGCATACCGTGCAAGATGCCGGAGAATGGTCGATGCGACAAGGGGTATTCTCCCCTCCACGCGCTTCGCTTCGCAAAGTCTACGCGGCGCGGCGAATTTCGGAATCGTTTCCACTGGTAGAATTTTCGCGTTCGTGATAACAATCCTCCACTCGAAATCGGGTACGGAGGAGTGAACGTGAATACGATTGCGACCATCGGCGAAATGTGGGCTTATTCGTTGGCGTGGCTGGCCGGGTTTGCGGTACTGTTCCTGGTGCTGACGCGGTTTAGCCCGTGTAATCCGGGGCGAAACTGGTGGACGGATCGACGTGCGGCTGTCACCGATGTCTTTTACTGGCTGTTGCTCCCGCTGCTCACGCAATTCGGTCGCGTGGGGCTACTCGTTCTCGGCGTGTTGCTGTTGTACCGGAACGATCCGCCTGTGGAATTCGTTGCGAGGGAGTTGCCGCTGTGGGTGCAGTGCCTTGCGATTCTGTTCGTGCAAGATGTGCTGATGTACTGGATACATAGGCTGTTTCACACGCGGGTCGGCTGGAAATTCCATGCGGTCCACCATTCGCCCGAAGTGCTCGACTGGACTTCAACGCAGCGATTCCACCCGGTGAACGCGATCCTCGAGTTCGCACTCGCCGATGCCGTCATCTTGTTGATGGGCTTCTCGCCGTTGGCGCTCGCGATCCTCGGGCCGATCAATCTCGCGTACTCGGTGATGGTTCACGCGAACCTGAACTGGACGTTCGGCCCGTTCCAATACCTGCTCGCCAGCCCCGTGTTCCATCGTTGGCACCACACCTCCGCCGACGAAGGCATGGACCGAAACTTCGCGCCGACTTTTCCATTCCTCGATCTGTTGTGGGGCACATTTTACATGCCCGCCCACGCACGACCGGAAATCTACGGTGTCGCCCGCAACGATGTCCCCACGGGTTTCTTCGCGCAGATGGTCTATCCGTTCCGTGGCCTCGGCAGTTGGGCGTTCCGTCGCCCTGCTACGGTCTCCGCATGTGTGGCAACGCTCGTTGCCATCACCTGGCTCGGCATTGCGAAACTCGAGCAATTGGACGTGCCGAACGCAACGGCGGAGGTGGCCGAACCGCTGCCCGCGTTGCCAGTAATCCCACGATCGAACGCGACGGCGATGGCCGTTACCGCACATGGCCCCCGCATGATTCTCGGCTCCGGCGATGGCACCGCCATTCTTCGCGATGCGAACAGTGGCAACGAAATTTCGTGCGTGGGACACTCGCGCCGAATCAACGCGGTCGGCTTCAGCCCCGATGGAAAATGGGCCGCTACGGCCAGTGGCGACGGTACCGCCCGCGTTTGGGATGCACTCACTGGCAAGGCGTTACGAACGTTGGACGATCGCGCCGGAAACGTCATGAGCGTGGCCATCAGTACGGACGGCTGGGTGTCTGCGGGTAGCGTCGATGGTAGTGTACGCATCTGGGGGCCGGGTGGGTCGCTCGCATATAAGAAGGCGTTCGGAGCGGGTTCGATCCATGCCGTAGCGATTTGCGAAGGCGGTCGAAAGGTCGCGGTTGCACGCTTCCACGAAGCGATCCTTTGGGAACCCGCCGCCAACCGCACGGTGGCGTGTACCGGGTTGAAGAACCTCGCATATTGCCTCGCGATTTCGGCGAATGGCAGCCGTGCCGTCGCGGGAGATTACGACGGTCAGTTGCTCGTTTGGGACGAAGGTAGCGAACGACCGACATTCGCGAAGTCCGTACACGTGGGGCCGGTGTATGCCGTGGCACTGAGTGCGGATGGCGCGAGCATCGTCACTGGCGGGGCCGACGCGACCGTGCAAAAATGGAATGCGACGACCGGCGAAAACCTCGGCCGCATCGGCACGCACACCGACGCGATCTTTGCCATCGCGCAAGATGACACAACCGGACGCACCATTGCCGCCAGCAAAGATGGCAAAACGAGTATTTGGAACAATCCGATGGAGTATCGCGAACGAAAGATCCAAACGACGGGATACACTGAACGTACTCCATTCGACTCGAAATAGATTGTCGAGGATCGATCAACGAGTGATGCCCGAATCGCGTTATGCCGATACCGACGAATGGAAGTGGCAGAGGGACAAACGATGCGTATGAATGGCCTGCTCGCGATTTTCGCCTTTGCCACTTGCCTCGCCGCGAGTGCGGAGGAACCGACCGATGGCAAGATCGTCATTCGACCCAAGAACGGCAGCGCACCGAGCGTCAAATCCGCCCCAGAAGTGATCCCCGACAAAGACGGCTTCCTCGTCATTCGCCCCCTCCGCTACGGATCGCCCGCAGCAACGATGCCAACGCCCCGGCAACTCGATTCGGATAACGGCAAAGGTTCCAAACCGATCAAGCCCACCATCGGTTCGAGCCTCGACCCCGTACCCGTGTCGGACCCGAAACCGGTGACGGACGGCACCGCACCGAAGCCCGCTGCGAACGCCAAAGGCGATGCGGAAAAGGGCAAAATCGTCCTCGAAACGTGGGACGTTGCGTACCTGAAAGGCCAGAAAATTGGCTACTTTCACGTGATCGTTCGCGAACACGAACACGATGGCAAGAAGTACGTGTATGCCACGAAGATGTTCCGCATGAACGTGTCGCGGTTCGGGCAACCGGTCGAACAATGGACCGAAGACGCCACGATGGAGACGATGGAAGGAACCGTACTGACGGTGCGAATGCGCTACGAAGTCGGCAAGAATCAAACGCTATCCATCACGGGGAAAGTCGATGGCCGGACGCTCATCGTCAAGGGCGAAGGCGCGGCGGCGGCCGCCGAAAGCGTGCCGTGGCCCGAAGGCGTTCTCGGCGTCGCCAAGGAAGCCACGCTGTTCGCGGATCGCAAACCGAAACCCGGCGAGTCGTTCGAATATTCGGTCTATGAAGGCCGGTTGAACCAGGCGATCAAAACCACCGTGACCGCGAAAGCGATCGAGACGGTGGCGCTCATTCAAGGCGAGAAACCGCGCAAACTCCTCCGCCTCGAAGCGGTTATGCAAGAGCTAAAAGACAAGCAGGGCCGCGTCGTGTTCAAGATGCCGCCCGGTACGATCTGGTGCGATCCGGACACGTTCGAGATGGTCCGCATGGATCAGGATATGGCCGCACTTGGCGGACGCATCACGTATATGCGAACGACGAAAGACGTCGCGCTGCGGCCCGCCACGAAGCTCGTCGAAATCTTCGATGCGCAGTCGATCGTACTCGCTCGCCCGGTACCGAATTTGCACGAAGCCGCGTCGGCGGTTTACCGCATCACGATGGAATCCGAAGCCGAGCCGGAGTCGGCGATCCCGCAAGATGGCCGGCAGATTATCCAGAACATCGACAAGGCGAAGAAGACTTTCGATCTACAAGTGAGCGCGATTCGCGGCATTCAGAAACTAGCGGTACCGGAGAAAGTCCCCGGCCCGGAATATCTCTCGCACAGCTTCTTCATCGACTGGCAAGACGACCGCGTGAAGGCCCACGCCAAAGCGGCGGTGGCGGGTCTGCCAGCGGGGGCAACGCCTTGGCAGCAAGCGAAAGCCGTGGAAACGTGGGTGTTCAAAAACATGCGTGGCGTCGAGTTTTCGCAAGCCCAAGCATCCGCGAGCGAAGTGGCAAAGACGCTCAACGGCGATTGCACCGAGTTCGGCGTGTTGGCGGCGGGCATGTGCCGGGCGCTCGGCATCTCCAGCCGCACCGTGTACGGGCTGGTGTACGCCACGGACCGCAGCGGCAAGGCATTCCTGGCGTATCACATGTGGTACGAAGTCTACGCCGAGGGCCAGTGGCTCGCGCTCGATGGCACCCGAGGCCAAGGCTCCATCGGGCCGGGGCACATCAAGATCACCGATACATCGTGGGATAACGAAAAATCGCTCGCACCCGTGTTGCCGCTCATCCGCGTATTGATGGCCAAACCCGCCGTCGAGATCGTGAAAGTGAACGAACGCTAGGCGCTGCCGAATCGATCCCGTTCCCTATCGAAAGTGGCCATGAACGTGATTCGCGTGCTGATGGTCTGCGTCGCGTTCGTGGGTGGCGTTGGCACCGCGAGTTCCGACGATGCGCTTCCCGCTGGCGCGATCTTGCGTCTGGGTTTGACGAAATATCGTCAGCCGGAAGGCTGGACGCCATCGACGTTAACTCCCGACGGCCGCTCGATTTTGCAGTATCAGTCGCCGAATATCTTGCGCTACATCAACGTGGAGACCGGCAAGGAAACTCATGCGGTCAAACTAAAAGAAAAACTGAGCCAGTACGTCACCACGTTTCAGATCACGCCGGACGGGCAACGGTTGATGATTTATTGCTCCAATCGAATGAGGGTCGTCGACCCGCGCACCGGCGAAACGTCGTGGACGTACTCGGTTGTCGGAAGGCGAGATCTCGCTAAAACCACGTTCGAGATCGACGGCAGAGCGGAACGATTTGTTTACGTTACGGGAGGACAAAACGTCGGCAATACGAGCAAAGTGCGTGTATGCAGCACCCGCAACGGCGACAAAATCGCCGAATTCGACGTCTTGCAAACGGGCAACGTTCGAACGATCCTGTCGGGCGATGGCAAGCGACTCGCGACCTGCAGCTATCATTCTCCACACGAAGAGAAAGTCGAAGACCATTCGGGCGTCATCCAGATTTGGGATGTCGATAAAAGTAAAGAGATCGCCAAGATTAAAACCACTTCGAGTCACACCGCGGGTGTACGGTTCTCCCTCGATGGCAAACGTGTGTATACGTCTGGAGATCATGCACCCGTAGAAGAGTGGGACGTCGCCACGGGGAAATCGGTGCGGCGGTTCGTTACCCGAAGTGGCGACGGGGTGGGTTTATTCCTTTCGCCCGACGGTACGAAACTGGCGGCGGCTTCGGACGGTGGACACGTTCAAGTTTGGGATACCGCGACGGGGCGGCGACTCGGTTCGGGTGCCGCGCACGTAACTTCTGGCGTCAAAGCGATCGCGTTCCCCGCCGACGGACCCGCCGTCGCCTTCGCCATATCCGGTTCCGCGATGCAACTCTGGACGATTCCGGGCAAGACGCTGACGCCACAAGAGGGTCACTTCGGCACGGTGAACCGGATCGCATACACGAATGGCGGCAGGGAAATTCTGACGGCCGGGGGCGACGACAAGTTCGTGCGTTGGGACGCCAGAACCGACAGGGAACTCGCCAGCTACGGCAGCCACCCGAACGCGACGAATCGGTGGGCGGCGAAACGGACGATGAACAAGTCGGAGGATCGGCCGCTTTCGGATTGGTCTACCACGGATGCCATACTCGCGGCCGATCGCGAGTCGTTCTACGTCCCGAACGGCGGCGGGCTGGCATTGGTGAATTTGAAAACTGGTGAAGAGCAACACACTTTGTATCCGACGAACGGCGATGCGATCGACGGACCGTTCGAAATCTCGGCCGATGGCAAGCGGATCGTCGCCAACTCTACAACTGCAAACCGCGCGGATCGGTATTCGATCCATGTGTGGGACGCGACGACTGCGGAATCGATCTTCGATCACACGTATCCCCAAGATGAAAAGTCGATCGTTCGGATCGATGAGGTCAGTAATGCCATCACCCCCGATGGAACGATGATCGCCAGTTTGGTTTACAAACGAGACTCAAACTCCGCAGAAAGTCAGTTGGTGTTTTTCGCATTCGACCTCCGCACGAAGACCATGATCGGCCAGAGTGCAGTCGCAACAGATATGGCGTACGGCAACATTGTAATTGCAGCGAGTGACAACCGTTCAGCATTGGTATTCCACAAGCCCGAATCGTTGGCGGTGTGGGATATTCCGACTGCGAAATTCCAACGCAAGATCCCATTCGAGGGCAAACCAAACTTGACGTGTTTCAGCCCGAGTGGTCGCCTGTTCGCGATTGCGGGTTCGATTGATGATGATAAAAGTCCCATTCGGTATTTCGTTCGCATCATCGAATGGGCCTCGGGCCAAGTGCGCCGCGAGATCCCACTCGAATCGACGGAGCAAAGCCTTTGCTTCAGCCCCGATGGCACTCAGTTGGCCGTCGGCACCAGCGATTCGACGGTGTTGATTTTCGACGTCGGCGAATCGCTGCCAATGAGTAAGGGGCTCCACACACCAGAGGAGCTTACCGATGCAATCCGTGGCGATTCCGCGAAGCGTGCCTGGGATGCGATTCGCGAGTTATCGAGGCGTCCCGAAGTAGCCATTCCGCTGCTTACCGCGAAGATTCAACCGGTCCCCAAGCTGGCGAAGCCGACGCGGGAACAGGTCGCCGCGTGGGTGCTTCAGCTCGATGCCCCATTGGCATCAAGTTAAGGAGTTGGGCTTGTAATAAAGCGGAAGTCCTTCCACCATAGGGAGTTATCACACAACCCTCTGGAAGAAGGAACTTC
>JAYVXI010000036.1:0-8437 GCA_043785305.1 Limnoglobus sp.
AGTTCCTTCTTCCAGAGGGTTGTGTGATAACTCCCTATGGTGGAAGGACTTCCGCTTTATTACAAGCCCAACTCCTTAACTTGATGCTAATGGGGTCGCGGCTTCCGCGCACCCAGGGAACTTGGCCCAATTTCCCCGACCCCGAAGGGGTCGTAGCGGCTTCCTCTCACGCATACGGCATCCAATCGAGCGGGAGATTCGCTCGTGAATCTCTCTGCGAACGATGCGATGATGCCGCTACGGCCCCTTCGGGGTCGGTGGAATCGCGAGCGTACCCCAGGTGCGCGGACGCGACCTGGGGCTAATAGCTGTAATCGGTCATCGTCATCGGTTGCGTCAGCGTCGCCATGTTCGTTTCCCCCGAAGTGATCTGCTGAGATTGTACGTCATTCCCCAATTAGCCGCGACGCGGAGTCCTCGTAGCGGAGCGCGTGCGCGTCACCCATTTGCGATATCATCGACAGTTCGTACCCCGCGCTTCGCTACGCAAAGCCTACGCGGCGCGGCTAAACGAACGCAGACGTTCGAGCTTCTCCGAATTGATGCCGAACGCGCCGATTCGCCGCGAGGCGGGTTCCGCGCCGTGGCAATCGCTACCGCCGGTGGTGGCGAGGTCGTGCGACTTCGCCCATTCGCGGAGCGTGTCCGACCAACTACGCGTCGCCGATGGGAACGCGCACTCGATGGCGGTCATGCCCATTTCGCAGAAGGTCGCGAATCGTTCTATGGTCAAATCTTGCGGCGGATGTGCGAGCGCTGCCACGCCGCCACAACCGCGTATCAGAGTGATCGCCTCGTCGATGGGTAAGCGGTGGTTCGTCGGCGGCGCGAACGGTTCGAGATACTTGCGAAACGCTTCGTGCCGCGTTCTCACGAACTGGGCATCGACGAGCAACCCCGCCAAATGGCGTCGGCCCAGGCTCTCGGCGACAGCTTCGACGCGACTCACCGCATCGGCGGGTATCACCACGTCATGTCGTGCGAGTTCGCCAAGATACGCATGAAACCGCTCGCGGCGACGCAGACGAATCTGTGCCAGTCTCGCTTCGAGTGCCTTGCGGTTTTTGCCGAGGAAGTAGCCGAGTAGGTGGTACTCGCGGCCCTCGTACTCGGTGGAAATTTCCACGCCGTCGATAATCTCGAGCGGCATCGCACTCGCCGCTTCGCGGGCGATCGCACATGCGACTGTGGTATCGTGATCGGTGATCGCAATCGCACGCAAACCGGCCTGCCGTGCGTAGGCCACGACTTGCGACGGTGTGAAATCGCCATCGCTGTGGAACGTGTGTACGTGCAGATCGGCCGAGATTGGCCGGGCGAGATTCGCCATTTGCAGGCACAACTGCGTGAACGGCTGGCGTCGCGGCATTGCAAAAAGTGGTCTTTTAAGGTACGAGTGGTGCGGCCAGTTCGACGGGTGCTACCGGTTCAATGACGGGCTTGGGCATCTCCGGTTTCGTCTTGGCGATCTTGTCCAGAATGCCGTTCACGAAGCTCGGCGAGTTCGCCGAACCGAATCGGCGTGCGAGTAAGATCACTTCGTCGATGGCCACCGCAATCGGCGTCGGTACGGGGGCATGACGCAGTTCGTACGTCCCCAATCGCAACAAATTCCGGTCGACGGGCAGCATCCGCGTGATCCGCCAGTTCTCCGCCGTCGCCGAGATGACGGCATCGATTTCGCCTTGTTTCGCAAGCACGCCATCGTACACCTCGAGGCAAAACCCGATGCTCTCGGCATCGTCGTTCAGGCGATCGCCGACGAACTTCACGATCGCCTTCCGTGTAATTTTCGTGGGGTTCTGATCCTTCTGAAACAGCAGTTGCAGTGCCACTTCACGGGCACGCGATCGTCGCATCATGTCGTTCGTCCTCGGTTTCTACCGTGATTCTATCGGAATCGAGCCACAAGTCCGGCATGAGGGTGTGCGTGCAATCGACCTTCGCTGCGACTCAGGAGGGATTGACATCCCCCGCTCGCTCACCCACGGTTGGCGCAATCACTCGCTGCCATCGTGCGGGCACGGTGTCCCATGCAGCCTGGTAAGTTTTTTCGAGCGGGATTAGGATATGCGCGTACGCCGCGAGGAAAAGTGGCATGTCCGGGAGTGATTCCCCCACGGCGATCGTCTCGATGTACGCCTGCGTAATCTGGCTGCATTCGTAGGCCACCAGTGTCAGCGGTCGTTCCAATCGCAAAAGAAATGGATCGTCTTCGACTCGTGCCCAAATCGCAGTGTGGATGCCTTGCGGGTCGCGACGGCCCGGCGGGAACGGGTCGAGCAGCAGCAAGTGGATGCGGTGTTCGAGTAGCTCGCACGCCTTCTGAATGAAGGCGTTGAAGGCATTCGTATTGTTCTTGTTCCCCGGCGAAACAATCTCGATCATCGCGACGATCCGGTCGCCGCTGACGTGCCGCACCGCAATCGAGCTTTTTTTGCGGCGATGAAACTCCGCCGGCGACTGGGCGTAGTGCGTGGTCTTCGGTTTGGTGCGTGCCAAAGTAGCGGTTCCGCCGCTCGCAAAATCCTCGCCCGTGATGTCTTGCAGCGTAAGCACATCCGGCCCAAACCCAGCCGCTTGCTGTTCCGGCAGGGCGTAATAGTCGCCTGGGAGTAGCCCACGGTTTAGTGCGCGACCAATCTCGGAAATCCACTCGTGATGGAAGGCGTGGTAAATCCCCGCTTCCACTCGCGTCCAGTCGTGCATCGGCATGGCAAATCCTCCGGATACTATTGTACTGCCTTCGCTTCGCGCGGCGGTGAGAACTTCGCTTCGCGATCGGCGAGCCGCTTCCGGAATTCGGCTCGTTCGACTAGAATCGCAGCAGGAGGTTTCACCATGCCGCTTCGCGATCACTTTCGCTCGCCCCTGAACGATACGCACTCCTGGGACGAAGTCCACGGGCAGTGGCCTGGGGAAATCGTTCGAGACTTGACCAAGATATTGCCCGCCGGGTACCGGTCTGCGCCCAAGGTTCACCTCGGTTCGCCCTTTGAAGTCGATGTCTGTACCAACGACCTCGACACCCGCGACCCGGATGCCTCCGTCGACATCGGCGTCGGGGGCATGGCTACGCAAGCCATCCTGGCCCCGTCCTATACGGTCGAAGCCGACTTGTCCGAACAGGACGAGTACGAAGTACGCATCTACGACGCCGAGCGGGGCCGGCATCTGGTCGCTGCCATCGAGATCGTGAGTCCGTCGAACAAGGACCGCCCGGAGACCCGCGAACTGTTCGTCAATCAAGTGGCATCGTTGTTGAAACAGGGCGTGTGCGTGTCGCTCGTCGATCTGGTCACCGTTCGGCACGCCAACTTGTACGCCGACTTATTGTCACTGCTCGATCGTATCGATCCGCAACTCGCACCCCGGCCACCGCACCTGTATGCGGTCACGCTACGTGCCCGTAAGACGCCGAAACAGCGATCCCGCCTCGACGCCTGGTTCTACCCGATGACCCTCGGCCAACCGCTGCCGACGCTTCCCATCTGGCTCACCCCCGACCTTCGCGTGCTACTCCCGCTCGAAACCAGTTATCGAGAAACGTGCCAGATTCTGGGCATCGCCTGACGTCACTTCACCCGTGTAAACCCACCGCTCGCCAAGACTTTTTACTAGGCCCCAGTCCAAGACTTGCACTTCGCCAAACATTCGTAACCCTGTTTTCCCATGTCGAGAAACGGCTTCCGAATGCCTCGACTGTGCCGTGTCGGTATCGTACTGAACAATTGCACATTTGACACTCGACCGCGATGGGTCGTACTTCTATCTGCATAGCCACTCCACGAGATCCTGCCATGATGACGATCCCCGGTCAGTTGAACCCCTCGCCGCGACTGCTCCTCGGGCCTGGCCCCAGCGATGCGCACCCGCGCGTGCTGTCCGCCATGACGACGCCGCTACTCGGGCACCTCGATCCGCAGTTCCTCGAGATGATGAACGAAACCCAAGACATGATGCGCGAAGTCTTCCGCACCAAGAACAAACTCACGTTCCCCGTGTCGGCAACGGGCAGTGCGGGTATGGAGTGTTGCCTCGTCAACCTCATCGAACCGGGCGATAAAGCCGTCATTTGCCCCAAGGGGTACTTCGGCAACCGGATGCTCGATATGGCTGGTCGTTGCGGTGCGCAAGTGACGGAACTGCGGCAAGAATGGGGCAAGGCGTTCGACCTCAACCGCATTCGCGAAACGCTACAAGCCGTGCGTCCGAAAGTCCTCGGGATCGTTCACGCAGAAACGTCGACTGGCGTGCTGCAACCGATCGACCAACTCGGCAAACTCTGCCACGAATTCGGCACGTTGCTGATCGTCGATGCCGTCACGTCGCTCGGTTGCGTGCCGGTGAATGTCGACGAATGGGAGATCGATGCAATCTTCAGTTGTTCGCAAAAGGGCCTCGGCTGCCCACCGGGACTGTCGCCCGTTTCGTTCAGCGATCGCGCCGTGGCCGCACTGAATGCCCGCAAAACGAAAGTTCAGAGTTGGTACCTCGATCTGTCGATCGTGCAAAGCTATTGGGGCGGCGAACGGGCGTATCACCACACGGGCCCGATTTCGATGATCTACGCGATCCGCGAAGGATTGCGGATCGTGCTCGAAGAAGGCCTTGAGAACCGCTTCGCTCGTCACGCGCGAAACTACAAAGCGTTACGCGCCGGGCTGGAAGCGATGGGCCTGAGCTACACCGCCGATACCGCCGTGCAGTTGCCACAGTTGAACGCGGTGCGAATCCCCGCCGGCATCGACGATATGGCGTGCCGCAAGCGGATGCTCAACGACTTCGGCATCGAGATCGGTGGCGGCCTCGGCGACTTTAAGGGCAAAGCGTGGCGGATCGGTTTGATGGGCTACAACAGCAAGCCGAGTAGCGTGTTACTCGTACTCTCGGCACTCGAACAAGTGTTACGCGGCGCAGGCGGCAACGTCGAACCGGGCGTCGGTGTCGCCGCCGCCGAACGCGCCTACGCGAGCATGAACTAAGTGGCTGGAATTCATGCAGAATTTTTAACCGCTGAGGGCGCAGAGAACGCGAAGTAAAAACTCATGATTTCCGCACGGTTCCAATCGATGCGGAAAACTGCGACCCAGATTGAAACATCGCATGATTTTTCTTCTTTGCGTACTTTGCGCCTCTGCGGTTAATGTTTTGTTTTTCGTTTTCGATCGCTGCCCAAATGGGACAATGATTTCAATTTAAGTGCTATGTCCACACCGAACATCGGATGACGATGGGTACGCCGCTCGAAGCGAAATTGTGTTCGGCCGACGAAGCCGTGATGCAGATTCAAAACGGGATGACCGTCGCCTGCGGTGGCTTCGTCGGCGCGGGACATCCGGAAGCCCTTTCTGCCGCACTCGAGCGGCGGTTCCTTTCGCAAAAGCAACCTCGCGATTTGACGTTGGTTTACGCCGCAGGGCAAGGCGATGGAAAGTGCCGCGGACTGAACCACCTCGCGCATGTCGGCTTGCTACGAAGGGTGATCGGTGGCCATTGGGGGCTATGCCCGCGACTGGGTCAGTTAGCGTTAGGCGGCGAGATCGAAGCGTACAATTTCCCGCAAGGCGTCATTTGCCACTTGATGCGCGACATCGCTGCGGGCCGTCCGGGCTGCGTGACGCACGTGGGGCTAGGTACGTTCATCGACCCGTTAAACGGGGGCGGCAAGCTCAACGCCATCACGACCGAAGACCTCGTCGAGCGGGTGATGTTACGAGGCAAAACGTGGTTGTTGTACCATGCGTTTCCCGTTCATGCCGGTCTGATACGCGCGACGGCGGCCGATCCGTTCGGCAACCTAATCATGGACGAGGAAGCCATCATCGGCGATGCGTTGCCGATCGCGCAGGCCGCGCACAATCGCGGTGGGCCGGTGATTGCGCAAGTCCGCAAAATTCTGGACCGACCCGCCCCACCGCAACACGTTCGCGTCCCCGGTCGGCTCGTTTCGCACATCGTGCTCGCCGAAGAACGCGATCACTGGCAGACGTTCGGCGAATTATTCAACCCGGCGTATTGCTCGCCGGCAAGCGTTTCGCCGCTCGATTTGCAGGAACAATCGGAACGGTTACCCGCGATCCGTCGCATCATTGCACTGCGAGCGTGCGACGAACTGCAACCGGGATCCATCGCGAACTTGGGCATCGGCCTTCCCGAAGGGATCGCGCTCGTGGCATCCGAACGCGGTCTGTTGGCCGATGTGACGCTCACTGTGGAAAGTGGCCCGATCGGCGGCGTGCCCGCAGGCGGTTTGAGTTTCGGCGCGGCGAGCTACCCACAGGCAATCGTCGATCAGCCATCGCAGTTCGACTTTTACGATGGCGGCGGGCTGGACTTCGCAGCACTCGGTGCGGCACAGGTCGACCGGCACGGCAACGTGAACGTGTCGCGTTTCGGCAGCCGATTCGCGGGAGTGGGCGGGTTCGTCAACATCTCGCAGAACGCGCGGAAACTCGTCTTCTGCGGAACTTTGACGACCGATGGCCTGGAAATCGCGTTCGAGAATGGAGCCGTACGAATCGTGAATGAAGGCCGCGTCGCGAAGTTTGTGCGTAGCGTCGAACAAGTCTCTTTCAGTGGGCCGGTGGCACGCGAATCGAATCGGGACGTGATCTTTGTGACCGAACGTGCCGTATTTCGGCTAATGCCCGAAGGGATTGAATTGATCGAAGTTGCACCGGGAATCGACATCGCTCGCGATGTCGTCGAACGAATGGAATTCGCGCCGATCATCCGCAACGTCGGCATAATGCCGATCCGCCTTAATAACGGCAATCGAGGCCAAACGTGAGGCCCTGCACCCAGAAGTCGCCGCGGTGGAACAGCACGGCGGGGCGTTCTTGCACAAGCAATTGCGAGTTCGCCGAACCCGACACGACGGAGATGCCGTTGGGGTCGAGCGTGCGATCGACTTGATCGCCGGGGCGGATCGCGTCGCTGAGGTAGAGGAAGTTGTAGCCGACGTACACTCGCGATTTGTCGTTGAATTTCAAGCCGAATTTCACCTGGGCTTCGGGCAGAACCGCGAATGCGGATCGCACGATTCGCCCACTGTTGGAAGCCTGAACGAGTACGCCCGACGGGTACGATTGCAACAACGGCAGTGCGGCCCCTGCCGTGATGATCGACGTTTGCCCGCTCGTACGAAGCACTTCAATCGTTTGGCCGAGTGCCACTTTGCCGACGACTTCGACGAACAGGGAGCCGTGGGAGTATTCCGATTCCAACCCGAGTTGGCCGCCGTGGAAGCGGTTGTGCGCATCGATCTGATCGGCCACTGTCGAGAGGATTCCCGGATTCGCGAACGATGGTATGCGGTACGCGGTCTGTTCGACGCGCAGCCCCTCGTTCGTTTGGAAGTAGCGATAGCCTGCGAGAATGCTCACATGCGAACGCGGCCCACTCTGAACGTGTGCCACCCCGGTGACTTCCCAGCCACTCACCCGCGTCGTCGTACTCACGTTCACCAAGCCACTGATCACGCCAGGGAACGAGGTAATCAGCACGTCGTCCTGGCCCGTTCGCGAATTGTGGAACGGGCGACCAATCACAGGGTAGCGCGACGAATTTTCCGCGAATGGAGCATTGAAGGTGCGCGTGCCGAGGAACAGGTACGTGAATTCCATGCCGAGCGAATTATCGAGGGAGATCGAATTGCCCCAAGTGAATCGGCCGCCCGCATGTTCTTGCGTGTCGAGCGAACGATTGCCGGCGAGTATCACGGTGTTCGGCTGTCCGAGAATCGGCGGCAACAGCGAACGACTACCCGTGACAAGCGGTGGCAACGGTTGCGCTTTCGGCCACCAAAACAGCAAATCGTACTTCGACCAACTGTGTGGGTAGCCATTCGCGGGCGCAGTGATTTCCGGCGTCGGAGGCGGCGTTTCGACCGCAGGCGGGATCGGTTCCACTTTCGGCGGCAGTTCGGGAACGACGACCGATTGTAAAGGTTTCGAGACGGGCGTGCCGTTCGGCACCAGGATCGGTTCCGTTGCCGTAACGAGCGTGATCGGCGGAAGCTCGACCACCGGCATCGGAATCGGCGGAAGTTGGGCACGCGCGAACCCTACGGCTAACGCCAACGCAACAATCGAGTTCGCAAATCGCAACCGCATGGCGATCCCCGCTACGAGGACATCGTACAAACGACATATGCCCCGAGCCGCTTCGCGTGTCTAGTGGGTTTCCCTCGCTGGCGCGTTTTGAAGTTGCGCTTTCCGTCGCGATGTGGATGCACAGTCGCTTCTGAGCCGATTCCCCGCAAGGGGTCGGGTGCGTGACATCCGCCCGTTTTCACGATCCCGCGACCCTTACGAACGGACTCTTACGTACCTGCGCTTTACCCGACCCCTTGCGGGGAATCGGCTCGGTAAGTCTCGCTTTGACAATGTTCATTCTCGAAAATCCGGCGAGCGGCACAGCGTGAGCGTGCCGT
>JAYVXI010000037.1:0-8325 GCA_043785305.1 Limnoglobus sp.
AACATGCCGTGCTCCTGAAGAAGGTTTGGTTACCCTTCAAGAAACGGCATGGTCCTCCTTTTGGCCAGCAGGAAGTACGCACTTCCCGGATGAGCCTTATTTATGCTGCGAAACCTGAATATCCAGGGTTGAGACTCTGGATTGCGACTCACTCGACTGCAGTATCTGCTGTGAGCAAGGTTGAGGTTCTCGGCTATCACAAATTGCCTGCGGAAGAACGCCAACAGTTTGAGAATTTCTTCGCGGTCAGCACGGTTTTGCCGATCTCGAATGCCGTGGTGGCAAAAGCAATTGCTTTGAGACAAGCCCGCAAGATGTCGTTGGGCGATGCACTGATAGCGGCGACCGCCTTGGTTTTTAAGCGAGAGATGCTCACCCACAACACGAAAGATTTTGAGGGCATCCAAGGTTTAGTCGTGATCGACCCAATCGCCGATGGCGATCCCGTGTAAACACCCATCAGACATTTAACCATGCAAATTGGTGGCATCGTGCTTTGCGGGGGGCAGTCGTTGCGGATGGGGCAGCCGAAGGCGTGGCTTCCATTTGGAGACGAGGTTCTGCTGCAACGGGTGGTACGCATCTTGGCCGAAGTCGTGCAACCGATCGTCGTTGTGGCGGCACCGGGACAAGCGTTGCCCGCACTGCCGCACGATGTCGAAATCGTCCGCGATGCTGTCGAATATCGAGGGCCACTCGGCGGGTTGGTCGCAGGGCTGGCGGCACTGAATGGCCGCGTCGATGCGGCGTACCTCAGCGGCTGCGATCTGCCTTTCCTGTTGCCCGCATTCGTTCGCCGGATGATCTCGTTTGCCGCCACCGCCGTTCCCCGCGTCGATGGTTATCTGCATCCACTTGCGGCCATCTACTCGATGGCAGTTTATGACACCGCATTGTCACTCTTGAAGGCAGACCAACGCCGCCTCATCGGGTTGTTCGACCACGTTCCCACGCGCATCGTCGAAGCCATCGAACTCGCCGACATCGACCCGACGTTCCAATCGCTGCGCAACATTAACACCCCTGAAGAGTACGCAACAGCATTAACCGCTAGAATGACGCTCGTATGAAACAGCTAACCATCATCGTGAAACCGTTTCGGGCCGAGGCGGTGCTCGAAGCGATTGCCGAACTCGGCGTCGATGCCTGTTCGGTGCGCGAAGTGAAAGGCTACGGACGGCAAAAGAACTACCTCGACCGCTACCGCGGCAGCGAATATAGTACCGCCTATTTGCCAAAAGTCGAAATCACCGTCTGGGTGCCCGCCGCGAAATACGACGAACTCACCGAGCGAGTCGCGAAGGCTGCACGCACCGGTCGCATCGGCGATGGGAAAGTCTTCGTCGTGCCACTCGCCTGGCCAGGGCCAATTGAGTTCTAGCGCCACTCTCAACGATCCACTCTGAACTAATAACTACTTTTCGATGAACGAATCGTTGTTCGCCAATCACGGTTTCTGCGCGCGGGCGGTGCTGGGGCGTGCGGGTTCAAACACCGCGACGTCGATCAGGCCCCACGGCGAGGTACAGAGCCATTTCTCGAACAGGTTCTTCGGCTTCCGAACGAAGCTCTTGCTTTCGGTGACGACGAGCGTGTCGGGCATCGCGTACTGAAATGCCTCGAACGAGTGGCGGTGTGTGAACACGACCACCGTGCGCGGGCGATGGTGCATTTCCACGATCAGATCGTTGACGCCTTTGCTACGCACGCGGTCGAAGTCGGAGCGGCCCGTGTAGAACGCCAACGAGTCGCAGTTTCGCGGGTACGTCACGACCGGCACCGTGTCGTCGGCGACGAACGCGGCAATTGCCTCGGGGTCGCCGAACGGCGAACGGGCTTTGGCGTACCATGGCATCGCGAACGTGTGCGCGGCGAAGATCATCGCGGCAAACCCGCCAATCAGGCCGCGCGTCCCCCATGCATGGTTCCAGCGCGAACGCGCGACATATTCGCCGAGCGCGAGGCACAGAAACGGGAACGCGGGCAGAATGTACGTTGGCAATTTCGACCCGGAGATGCTGAAAAACAACATGCACCAGCAACCCGCGAGTAACCAAAACCCGCCCGCCGGCGAGCGCGACATCGCCACGGTTTGCGTGCCCTTCAACAAGTTCCACACGTACGGAATGAACAACAGCGTGCCCGGCAGCAACCCACCGACGAGGATCGGCACGTAGTACCAGACCGGTTGCAAATGGTCGAACGGCTGAAGGAACCGCATGACGTTGTGGTCCCAGAAAAAGTGCATCAGGAACGCCGGTTCGCGCAGATAAATGGCCACGTACCACGGGACATTCACGGCCACGACGATCGACGCGAACAGGGCCACGTGCCGAAAGCGTACGACGGCGGCTTGCCCGGAAAGCCACGCGAAAACGAACAGCGGCGGCAGGAGCAGGATCTCCGAGATCGGCCCCTTCGTGAGGAAACCGAGGCCCGACGCGACTGCGGCGGCCACCCACCACAGGCGCAGAAACCGCCCCGTTCGCACCGCCTCGAAGCCGCACAACATCGAGAGCGTCACGCATAACGTGAGCAGGCCATCGAGCAGTAGCAACCGTGCGACGGCGATGTAACCGGGTGCCACGCAGAGTAGCATCGCGGCCCAGAACGCGGCCCGTTCGCCGACACTTCTTCGGCCGATCAGATAGATACACAAGATGGTGAGATGTACGCAAATCGCAGGAACGAGCCGCGCTGCTGCCTCATTCACGCCGAAACACTGGTAGCTCAGTTTCACGAGCCAGTACATTAGCGGGGGCTTGTCGAGGTACGGTTCGCCTTGCAGTGTCGGGACGACCCACTCGCCGCGATCGAGCATTTCCTTGGGGATCTGCGCGTAACGCCCCTCGTCCGGTTCGAGCAAATGGAACGACCGACTCGGGTACAAAAGCAGAGCCGGTAGCAGCAACACGAACAGCAACGGCAGCAAGCGCACCCGCACATTCGCATCCGGCAAGCCAGGAAACAACACGTGCCGCCACAGGTGTGGCAGCCAGCCAATCGGCGTCTTCGGTTCGCTAACTGTCGATAACTCTGCGGGCATATCAGCCTCCGGAACGATTTCATCGTCCGAAGGTTACGCCGAATGGAGATGCGCCGTCAAGCCAGCCGTCCGCGTTTTACGCCGGTTCGATGCCTTCAAACAGTTCCGACACGTTTGCGGTGAAGCCGGGCAGTACGTCTTCGCCGGTCAGTGTATCGGCGATGCGGTAGAGCTTGGCGGTACCATCGGGCTTGTACGCCCAGACGTTTTTGGTGAGGGGATACACGAACCAAATGAGCCGTACGCCCGCACGCAGATACTCGTCGAGTTTGGTTTCGAGCACCTCGGCTTCGTCGTTTGGCGAAACGACTTCCACGGCAAAATCGGGGGCGAACGGAACGTTCCCACGAGGTACCCGTCGATCTGGCAATCGCTTCCAGTCGATGAACGACACATCGGGTTTGCGAATGTGCTTCGGCCGATCCGGGAACAACCGAAACCCGACTTCGGGAGAGCCAATCACGCCGACTCGCTGCCTGCGAACGTAAACCGTCAGCAGGCTGCTCACGTTTGTCGTCACGACTCCGGATTCGGCACCCATACCTGGTTTCTCCACCCAGTCGCCATCGATGAGTTCGCAGCCGCGCCGATCTTCCTCAACGGGAGAGAGAATCGGCTCGAAGTCCGCTTCAAATAGTTCTGGCTCCAACAGTTCCGCAGTCGCATTCATGTTGCACCTCGGCTAGATCGGTCCGTTGAATTGTACCAGACATGGCTTCGTAGCCGTCACTCGCTGCGGGCCTTGCAGATTTCCTCGTAGCGTTCGCGGAGTTTTTGCGTCAGCATTGGCAGCTTGTCGATGTAGCGTTTGTGCTCGCGTTTTTCGTGGCGGGTGAGTGCGTACGCGGTCAGCAGTGGCAGTGCGATCGTCGAATCGACGTAGCAGGTGACGGTGCCCGGCAGTTTGTCGGGATCGACTTTTCCCCACGTCATCGCCTCGGAGGGGGTCGCGCCGCTGAGGCCGCCGGTGTCGGGGCGGGCATCGGTGAATTGCAGGAAGTAATCGTGCCCCGATTCCGCGAGGCCTAGAACCTCCTGGATCTGCGGTTCAGTTTGCAAGATGAAGTTCTTCGGCGAACCGCCACCCAGAATGAACACGCCACTCGCGCCGCCGTTCGCCTTCGCATCCCAGACGATCGACGCGGTTTGGTTCACGTCGCGGAACGGGTCGATGTTCACCTTGTAGCCTTCGAGTTGCAGCGCGGCGATGTTCATGCCGATGCTGCTATCGCCGGGCGAACTCGTGTAAATCGGCACGCCACACCGATACGCGGCGGCGAGTAGACTCTTGCCCTTCAGGCCGGTTTGGTCTTCGCGCTCCGCAAGGTACTTCCCGACGAGGTTGTGGAACTCGGCGGTGCTGAACGTCTGTTGGAACGCATCGCCGCGCAACAGCTTCCGGTAGAACATGTCGGTGCCGAGCAGGTTCTCGTAGTCGAAAATGATGTCGTAGATGCGGATGACCTGATTTTCGCGAAGCTCCAAGTCCGGCAAACTCGGGCCGGCTTGGTACAAGTCCATCCCGAGCGCGTAGTGCGTATCGTGGTAGAGATTCGCCCCCGTACTGATGATCCAGTCGATGAACCCGGCTTCGATGAGCGGCACCAAGCACGACATGCCCAACCCCGCCGGGGTCAGCGCCCCGCTGAGCGCGAGGCCGACGGTGGCGTTGTCGGCGAGCATCCGCTGCGCGAACAGTTGACATCCTTCGCGCATGCGGCCCGCGTTGTACGAAAGGAACGCCGAATCGAGCAAATCGGCGACCGTACCGCCACCCGTAACCGCAGGCGGATCGATCCGGTGCTTGCTGATCTTCTTGATGAAGTCTTTGTTCGCGGCACTGCCCGCGTGCCGATCGTGATGCGCTTTGTGTGGGTGCATGAGTCGGTCCGATGGTGTCGTGTGTGAACGTCTCGCAAGGTACACGAAGATGATACGATTCCAGTGCCACAACAACGGCACCTTGCGAACGTGGCATCAAAGACTGGTCGTTACCGGAACAGCGACGACGCTCCTTTGGGACTCGGCAACACGGCGGTTTCGGCTAACATCGGGTGCTTCTTGTAGGGGTTGTAAAGTGGGTCGCCGACGAGCACGGTCATCCAGCTGGCGAAGTACACCGTACGCCCGTGGACTTCGGCGAGCGTGTATTTACCGGTGGCGAGGAAGCCGAAGAACTCGGACGGTTTCGGGAAGCCGATCGTGTATGGTTCGGCCACGGGGCCGAGCGTGGCGGCGACGCCGGCCTTCAGTAAGTTCGGGCACCATGCCTTCGATTTCGCATCGCGCAACGTCACCGCTTCGCCGCTCGCGAGGTGCCACGCCACCGCGCCTTTGACGAACTGACAGCACGGTCGATAATTCGACAAGGCGTACCAACCGGCGTACAGGGCCGCATCGGGGCAACTGTTCGCCGCGAACAATTCTTCCTTGTTATCGAGCGTTACGTCGAACTTCGCCGCCTTCAACAACGTCGCCATTTCGCGGAACGATTCGTCGTAGCCGCCGTAGCCGTACCCTTTATCGTTCGCGTTCTTCGGGTCGAAGTTCATCCCCCGCGCATCGACGTACACTTTGCCAGTCAGTCCCGTTTCTTCGACTTCGACCGCATCGTCGACGAGCCGTTTCGCGATCTCCGGTGTCGGCCCATCCAGCCGCGACACGAGCAACACGGGCGGCATCGATTTCTTGCGTTTTTCGGCGGGAAACTGCCAGTGCAGCGGGTTCGGCACCCAACGCGCGAGCGGGTAATCGGTCCACCACAACAGCATCAGTTCGCTATCGACGCAGGCGTTGCTCTCTTGGTGCGACAGCGTCATTTCGCGTTCGGTCAACCGTCGCAAATCGGAACGGGCCGCCAACAGATCGACCGCATCGGGGTTCGGTTTCTTCTCCAGATCCGCAATCGCTTTCTTCACGACATCGCGCTGCTCTTTGAGTTCCGCAAGCTGTTCTTTTTCTTCGGCAGAAGGGAGCTTGGCCCCGACGCGCAGTGGCACGCCATAGACCGTCAGCAAGCACTTGATCGTCTCTTTGCGGTCGCTGAGCTTTTCGCGAAGTGTGCCGACCAGTTGGCGGTCGTACTCCGCCCGCGAGATGTCTTCGCCGCGACTCAAAGAGATCTCGATGATGTTCGCTTTGGGCACGCCGCGCTTCGTCGCATAATGCTCCGCCACCTCCCGCGACGACGGCACGAGCCGATTCGCAACGATGACGATCTCGCTCGGTTCCAACGCACGCACCGGCGCGAAAGAAACGAGCAGGGCGATGATAACGAGTGGAATACGCATGAAGTTCCGTTATGTTGTTCGGGCTAGCATTGTTGCAATCCGCGTTACACTTATCGTAAGGGGCTTCGCGCCCCGAGGTACAAAAAGCGCCTGCAAAACGAGCGGTAGGCCGTCGTAGTCGAAGGAGTTCGCGACGAGACGTTTATTTCCGGACGACATCCCACCACTTAGCCCAGTTCTTTCGGACTTCCGACAGCCGGCCCGCTTTCTGCATCTTATCCCCGGCCTCCAAATCGTCGTGGAACGAGTACGAGCGGTAACCCCGCTGACCCGGTTTCATCCCGACCTCGATGCCGTCGATGGCTCGCGCCATCTCGGCCAGCACGGACGCGGCCTGGTGCCCGACGAACACCCAACCAGTTCGGCAATCCGGGGTGACGTGATCGGGGAGCGGGGTCGGATCTTCGATGGCCTCGATCAGTGCGGGGATCAGCGCGATTGGCTTCAGCCCCCGGATCATCTCCAAGGCGGCTTCCTTATCGGCGGCGGTGCCACTCTTCAGGGCGTCCCGTAGCCGGTTCACGATGTCCAGGCCGGTGGGGATCGGGATGGTCGGCACGACAGGTTCGGCCGATTTGCCGGGCACACGGAAGTTTCCGTTCTTCGGCATGAGTGCGATACTGCCCCAGTAGGTTAGTTCGGCACGGCCACCTTCGATCGACTTCAGGAAAAAGACGCCCTGGTCCCCCACGGTCAGCGTCGGGTCGAAATCCTTGACGCCCTTGTTGTGGAGCCGAAGTGAGAAGGATTTCGCTTCGGTTTTGCCCTTGAGCATCGAGATCACGCGGACGGAGACGGTGTCGGACGCGGCATCGCTTTCGGTGATCGCGATCACCACGCCGACCACGATCAATTCGGACTGAGGTGTGAGCTTGTCCAGGTCGAGCGGGACGATCTTTGAAGCATGTGCGGGCAGGCAGACCGCCAACAAAATGAGGGAAAGGCACAAGGCGCGGGGGATCATGACAGTTCTCCAGTGAGGTGCGAACGTATCGACTTTGAGTGGTATTGTACCCGCAGCAGGCAAGATGCACTGTCACGATCCCGTAACAGTCGCCAAACGACCAAGGCTAAGCTACCAGGGCCGCCTGTAAGAACGTTGAAGTGGGGAATACCACTTGCGTCGTGCGAAGCACGACGCATAGGCGAGCGCGGTGTGTAAGCCCCCTGATCCTCTCTGCGTCGGAAATAATGTGAATCTCAATGAGACAATCTCCATCCATATACATTGCGCATGATACTGGCTGGATCAGAGTGCTTACACACCCCGCTCGCCAAGAATCTTGGCGGCCATTGAAGGTATTGATGAAATTCATGCATTGACGCTCATCAGTGAGTTGGGCACCGACTTCACGAAATGGCCGACGGTCAAACATTTTGCCTCGTGGTTGGGGCTGTGTCCGAACTGGAAGAAAACCGGTGGGAAGGTGAAGTCGAGCGCGACCCGCAAGGGGAAGAATCGTGCCGCAACGGCGTTGCGATTGGCGGCGTGGTCGTTGATGCGAAGCAAGAGTTACCTCGGTGCCTATTTGCGTCGGCAGCGCTCGCGGCTGGGTGCGCCGAAGGCGATCACGGCGACGGCGCACAAGCTCGCACGCATTCTGTACAACCTGATGCGCTACGGTGTGGAGTACATGAAGAAGACCGAAGCCGAGTACGCCGAGCAAGAGCGCGCGCGGCAAGAAAAGAGCTTCCACCGCAGGGCAAAGGAGTTGGGCTACGAAGTCCATCGCCCGCCCGCAAACGACGAGCCGATACCAGCGATGGCCTGAGTGACGAGTGGTGAGTGATACAGAATTGACAATTCAGAATGCGATGCCGCTTTGCAAAATTCGAGGACGGCCCACGCAACCGGTGCGCGCCGAAGTGGATGACGAACATCAGTTACAGCGGCGGGTCAACGCTCGCCGACCGAAGAAGTTCCTGGGGCCACGCCGCGCGGGGGAAGCCCCCGCCCCACAATGACAGGAACTTAAGGCATAGCGGGTC
>JAYVXI010000038.1:0-8264 GCA_043785305.1 Limnoglobus sp.
CTTCCTGCCAGGAGAAAGGGATTTAAGCTCGCAAAGCCTACCAACCAAACCCCGTGCCAAAAACCCCAAATGGGACAGTTATTAAATTTCGTGTGCTAACTCTTTATTCTGTATTGTTTTACGTCGATATCATGTTAGCTAGTAAATAATCATTACTAGACAGATTAACTTAGTGTCGATATGCTTCCGGTGTCGAAGTTAACTAAGTTTATCAACAAAGTGATGTATGCCGCGATTTCGCCATCTGCCCCTGCTGCTCATTGCCGTCGTGGCCGTGTTCTGTTCATCGTGCGGCAAAGCGGACAACCGCAAGCCGACGTTTGTCGTTTCGGGCAAGGTGCTCGATGGCACAAAGCCGCTTGCGAATGTCGCGGTCGTGTTTCACCCCGTCGGCGAGGATGGCCCGAAGCCACGAGGCAAGACCGATGCCGAGGGCGTGTTCTCGCTGACGACTTACGATACCGCCGATGGTGCCCCGGCTGGCGAGTATCGCGTCACGCTCGAACTGTGGCTGGCAGGTCGCCCCGATGAAGGCCCGTCGAACCGGCTTCCCGCCAAACTTGCGAAGCCCGAATCGTCGGCCATACAGGCCACCGTCAGTACAGGCCGCAACGAACTGACACCGTTTAATGTGAAGAAGTAGTTCCGAAGATTCCGAATTCCGAATTTCCCGAAGGAGTGACAATGTCCCAGTTAAAGTCTCGCAACGGTTTTACGCTCATCGAACTGCTGGTGGTGATCGCGATTATCGCGATTCTCATCGGCCTGCTTCTGCCAGCGGTGCAGAAGGTGCGTGAGGCCGCGGCTCGTACGCAGTGCATTAACAACCTCAAGCAGTTGGGCCTGGGATTCCACGGCTACCACGATCAAAATGGCTCGTTGCCGAGCAACATTCGCCCGAGCACAACCAGCACGGTGCGCGTCCGTTGGCTGACGTTACTCCTGCCGCAACTCGAGCAGGACAACCTCTATCGCAACATCAACCAATCTTTGAACTGGTCGGACCCGGTCAACGTGCCGTTCACCGGTTCGCGGTTGAAAGTGATCGAGTGCCCCTCGGCACCGAACGGGCAAATTCTCGATGGCGCACCGCCACCGGAAGCGTGGACGCCGATCGTCGCGAATGGCGATTACTCGGGCTTTTACGGCGTCGATCCGCAACTCGTTACGCTCGGGCTCGTGCCCGCCAGTTCCGGGCGCGTCGATAACGGTGCGATCTCGAAGTCCGTGAAATTGAACTTCGGCAGCTTCACCGATGGCTTGTCGAATACGCTTCAATTGACCGAATCGGCAGGGCGGCCAAACCAGTATCGCAACGGGAAACTGGTGCTGACCGCGAACGGCAACAATCGCGTCAACGGCGGCGGCTGGGCGCGACCCGCCTCGGAGTTAAACTTGCTGAAAGGCGCGTCCGCCGACGGCTTGACCATCCCCGGCCCGAATGCGATCAACGTGACGAACGGCGAAGCGCTCGGCACTTACGCGGCACCCAACGGCCACCCCGTTTACGGGGTCGACGGCACCGGCCAGATCTACGGCTTCCACAGCGGCGGCGTCAACGCCCTCATCGGCGATGGCTCCGTGCGGTTCCTGCGTCAAACGATCGACATCAGTGCGCTCGCTTCGCTGGTCACACGCAACGGCGGCGAAGTAAATATCGAGTGATGACGGGCAATCGGAAGTCTCACGCGCTCCGGCAAAGCCTGCGCGTCGCGGCTAATTTCGATTCAATGTCGTAGAGAACTTTACCGCGCGGGTCATGGCGACGGGGTAGGGGGCTTCCCATTCGCATTTTTCGTTCGTGACGGGGTGAACGATCGACAATTTCCAGGCGTGAAGCGCGAGTCGGCCGATCGAACTGCCGACTTTGCCGTACATGGTGTCGCCGATGACGGGACAGGCGATGCCCGCGAGATGCACGCGGATTTGATGCTTACGACCCGTGGCGAGAATGACTTCGAGTAGCGAATACCGGCCTTGTTGTGCGAGTACGCGGTATTGGCTGATCGCCCGTTTCGCGCCGTCTTCGTCGGGGTGCGTCTTGCGAACGCGGAAATCGCGGCCCTCTTTGAGGTGATCGTCGATCGTGCCTTCTCGCGGGTTCGGCGTGCCGACGACGAGTGCCAGATACGTCTTCGTCGTCGTGTCCCACGTCGCTTGTAACTGGTCGCGAATGGTCGGCGTACGAGCGAACAACAGCACGCCGGACGTCTCGCGATCGAGGCGATGGACGACGTACGGCTTCCCCGCTTTCCGTGCGATCAAGTGCGATTGTAACCGGGCGAACGCGGTGTCGATCTTCTCTTCATCGGTGGCCACACTCAACATGTCGACCGGTTTGTTTACCGCGATGAGGTGTGCATCTTCAAACAGAATCGGCACGGTGCAACGCAGAAGGGGCCGCTGGCCGACACTTACGATATCGGTCGGTTGCAGGCGATGATCGAACTGCGTAACGGAGTCGCCGTTCACGAACACGCGCCCGCTTTGAAGGAGCACCTTGACCTTCGTGCGACTCATCGGAACGAGGACGGTTGTCAGCCACGCGAGCAGCAAGGCGTCGGCGGGCGGCGCGGGAAGTTTTTCGCTCATCATCACGGAGTTCGTTTCGCCTCGACGAGAATCCCTTAGTTATACGATTTGGATACGGTCGCGAACGCACTTTCTAATTGCGGACCTGGGAGTCGAACCCAGATACAAGGCTTATGAGACCCCGCCGAGCGCCGGCCCGTCCGCAGTGGTGATGGTGGGAGTCGAACCCACACTGTGCGGTTTCTGAGACCGCAGCCTCTTCCAATTGGGCTACATCACCGCGATTCAAAAATGAGGCCCGAGGGACTCGAACCCTCACTTTCCGGTTAAGAGCCGGAAGTGCTGCCGCTAACACCTGAGCCTCGTTTCAAACTCCCAACTGTCCACTCTTAACTGACAACTAGTTGACAGTTACTCGATACTCGTTTTGAGTGAACAATACCCCGTAGGGGAATTGAACCCCTGTTGCCGACTTGAAAGGCCGGTGTCCTGGCCGCTAGACGAACGGGGTGCAATTGCTCGTCGGTAAACGGAACCGGCCAGGGGTTGTCCCCTGGCCGGTTGCAATTCTGCAAACAGTATGGGGGGTCAGGTGCGGAACGTAAGCGTGCCTCGCTCGCTCAGTCGTTCGGTTTTGTTTCGTAAGTTGGTGTTCATGTTCGTGTGAAGTTTGTGGCCCGTGTCGGTTCGATTGTCTCGTACGTTAATTAGGACGCGGGATTCTCTCGGTGGTTCGCGCGCGTTTTGAATTTCTTTCGAGGTCGGTCATGGCGAGTATCGCGCAAGACGAAACGCACATCGGTCGGGCACTTGCGCTGGCGGTGCGCGGTCTCGGTGCGGTGGAGCCGAACCCGATGGTCGGTGCAGTCGTGATGGCGACCGATGGGCGGATCGTCGGCGAAGGCTGGCACCGCCGGTTCGGTGACGCTCATGCGGAGGTGAATGCGTTTGCGGAAGCGGGCGAGCGTGCGCGGGGTGGGACGCTGTACGTTTCGCTCGAACCGTGCTGTCATTTCGGGAAGACGCCACCGTGTACGACGGCGGTGATCGCCTCGGGTGTGCGGCGCGTTGTGGTGGCGATGCACGACCCGTTTCCGAAGGTGGCGGGTGGCGGCGTGGCACTATTGCGTGAGGCGGGGATCGAAGTCGTGGTGGGGATTCGCGAAGCGGAGGCGAAGGCGCTTAACGCGCCGTTCCTCAAGCGAATCGCGACGGGGATGCCGTGGGTTCATTTGAAATGGGCGATGTCGCTCGATGGCAAAATCGCGACGCGAACCGGCGATTCGCAGTGGATTAGCGAGAAGGAATCGCGCGCGGTCGTTCACGAATTGCGCGGGCGAATGGATGCGATCCTCGTCGGGCGCGGCACCGTTGTCGCCGACGATCCGCTGCTCACGGCACGCCCCGCTGGCCCACGGGTGGCCACACGCATCATCGTCAGCGCATCGGGCGAACTGCCACGGAAATGCCAGTTGCGCGCCACGGCACGCGAGATTCCGACGCTGATTTTCACCGAGAATGAAGCGATATTACGCGGCTGGAAGGACGATGGCTGCGAGATCGTCGAACTTCCGATGTCGCTCGATGCGATTTTACGCGAACTCGGCCGACGCGAGATGACGAACGTACTCGTCGAAGGCGGCGCGAAGTTACTCGGCTCATTCTTCGATGCGGGCCTCGGCGACGAGGTTCACGCATTCATCGCGCCGATGCTCATCGGTGGCCTAACCGCACCTTCGCCGATTCAGGGCGAAGGCACGCAGACACTCGCGAACGCCCGGCGACTAATACCGATGCAAACGCGATCGTGCGGGCCTGACACATACATTCAGGCTCGGTTTCATAACGGGGGGCACGTTTTTAACGTGCCGGATTCGAGCCAAGCACGTTAAAATCGTGCTCCACATTTCGTTTCACCCCGGTGTTGGGTAGGCTTGTTTGTGCCACTCGATGGCCGCTCGAATGCCTTCCTCGAAGCCGATGGCGGGGGAGTAACCGAGGACTGTGCGAGCTTTCGCGATGCTAAAATCGAGATTCAACCCGGCGAACTTTACCGTCGATTGCGTGATACGTGGCGGGTTCGGCTTGTTCTTTTTGCGGAAGGCTCGCTCGCGCCAGTTCGCCGTCCACCACGCCACGAACAACGGCACCGAACCACGCGGTCGCGGGAGATTCATTCCGTCTGCGACGGCCTCGAAGAATTGTCGTTTGGAGACGAGTTCGCCATCGTTGATGTTGAACACTTCGCCGACGGCACGCGGGTTGTCGATACTGAGGAAAATCGCATCGACGATGTTCCCGACATAAGTCGTGTTCAGCGCAGTGCGGCCGCGCGACACGTAGATGACGGTTCGTTCGCGTAGCCGTTCGATCATTCGCGGTAATAGCGTACGGTCGCGCGGGCCGTAGATGAACCCCGGTCGCAAGATCGTCACGGGCACGGCGAAATCGCGAACGTAGCTGAGCGCAACCTTCTCGGCTTCGACCTTCGTTTGCGTGTAGCCATCGATGTGGTCGAGCGGCAGTGGCTCGGATTCATCAGTCCCGTAGTGGTGACGGGCTTTGTATACGCCCGAACTCGACACGTGAACGAAACGCTGGAGCGGTTTGCCCTTCACCGCTTCGAGCAAGATGCGAACGCCTTCGACGTTCACTTTGCGATACTCTTCGACCGGCCCCCAGTCGCCGACCTTCGCTGCCGAGTTCACCACGACATCGACACCGTCGGTGGCACGGCGAATCGCTTCGACATCGTTGAGGTCGCCGAGGACGATCTCAGCCCCGATTTTTTCGAGGAGTGTGCGATCCGCAGTCGGGCGAACGAGCACCCGAACCTTGGCCCCACGCGCGATGGCACACTCGGCAACGTGGCTGCCGACGAACCCGGTGGCACCGGTAATGAAGTAGGTGGTCATACTTAGCGTTGTCTGGTTCGAGCGGCCCTTCGGCAACCCTGGCATCGATCTTGACACCTTTTCTGCTGCTCGGTATTCGGCTCAGACGTACGCATGGATTGCGTGGCTGGGGAAATGTAGGGGGATCGTCGATGACCGTTCGCCGTCCAACTGTCTTGGGTTTAATGACCCTGGCTTTTGTTTTATTGCTTAGCATTGGACGCCAGAATCTTTCGGCGGGCGAGTCTCCCGTGGGGAAGGTCATCGCCGACGTGGTGACCTTGAATAACCGCGTGCGCTCGAAGGAACTCATCCTCAGCCAGATGCAAACGCGGCCGGGGAAAACCTACGACGATGCCACGATGCAGGAAGACGTGCGCAAGTTGATCGCGTCGAAATGGTTCGCCCCCGGCGGCGTGAAGATCGAGACGGCGATCTCTACCGAAGGTCGTGTGACAGTTTACGTGCAAGTCGTCGAACTCAACAACGTGGTGAATGAAGTACAGTTCGTCGGTGCCCAGCATATGAGTGCGGACGCAATGCTACGCCTGAGTGGCATTCGCAAAGGCAGCCCGCTCAACCCCGCGTTCAACGAAGCCGCCGCACAGATCATTCAAAATAAATATCGCGAAGATGGTCGCTATCATGCCACCGTCAACGTCAGCGAAGGCATGAAGCTCACCGATACTCGCGTAATTTTTAACATCGTCGAAGGGCCGGTCGTACGCATCTCGAAAGTGTCGTTCCGCGGGTATCAGGCCGCGTCGAGTGGGCGTCTCAAAACGCAAACGTCGCTCTCCGCGCCGCTCGCAGGCGTGCTGCGATTTATGAACGACAAGTACAACCCGCAACAGATCGAAGAAGACAAGAAAAAGATCATCAACTACTACCTCAAACTCGGCCACCTCGAAGCCCGCGTGCAAGAAGAAGTGGTACCGTCCCGCGATCTCAGCAACGTCGAGATCGTCTTCCACGTCGATGAAGGCCCCGTTTACACCGTGCGCGAAGTGCGCCTCGAAGGTGGGAAAATCTTCCCAGTCGAGCGGATGCGTAGTCTCGTCGAACTCAAGGAAAATGGCCAGTACGATCGCGATACGATTCTCGGTGACGTGACGCGACTGAAGAATTTCTACGGCTATCGCGGTTACATGGCCGCCATCGAAGACCAGTGGATCGCCGTCACGGGTAAGCCCGGTTTCGTCGATGTCGTTTACACGATTTACGAGCCGGGCCGACGCAACGCCGACGCACCCGGCGAACCGGTTCGCCGCGTTTCGAACCAAGTGCCCGCCGACTCCAGCGCCACTGGCCGAGAACCCGACCGCGTCGGGCGGATCATCATCAACGGCAATACCGTCACGCGCCAGGACGTGATTCTGAACGAGTTGCGCATGGCCGGGCTGAATTCCGGGCAGATTTTGCAATACCCGTCGATCGAAGTCGCCCGACTGAACCTGTTCCGCCGTGGGATCTTCGATTCGGACAATCCGCCATCAGTCGAAATCCGCCAGAACGAATTCGACAGCATCTACAAGGACATTATCGTTACGGTTAACGAAACCCGCACGGGGCAGTTCTTGCTCGGGGCAGGGTTCAACTCGAACTCGGGCATCAACGGCAACATCGCGATTAACGAGCGAAACTTCGACATCCTCCGCGTCCCGACGAGCCTCGATGACTTCATCAACGGACGGGCGTTTCGTGGGGGCGGCCAGGAGTTGAAGCTCGAAGCCCAACCGGGGAATATCTTCCAGCGCTATTCGGCCACGTTGCGCGAACCGTACTTGCTCAACAGCAATTTTGGCCTGACCAACAGCGCCTACTACTTCAACCGCTCGTTCCTCGAATACAACGAAGACCGCATCGGTGCTCGCGTGACACTCGATCGACGTCTCGATGCAATCTGGCGAGCCTCGGTGGCGGCACGCATTGAAGGCGTGAACGTGAAAAACGTGCCGACGTACGCACCGGAGGCCATCTCACGCGATGCCGGCCATTCGACAGTATTCGGCCTTCGTGGCGGTGTGACCCGCGATACCCGCGATAGTTACTTGTTCCCTAGCAGCGGCAGCATTCTCGACCTCGGCTACGAGCAAGTCCTCGGCGATTACACCTTCCCGATCGGCACTGCCGAGTTCACGAAGTTCTTCTCGTCGGATATGCTGCAACGCAAAGATGGTAGCGGTAAGCACGTACTTGCGGTCCGCAGCCAGCTATCGGTGACGTCGGATGCACCGGTGTTCGAGCGATTCTTCGCGGGTGGCTTCCGCAGTATGCGGGGCTTCACCTTCCGCGGCGTCGGCCCCACCGAAAACGGCCTGCACACCGGCGGAAACTTCGCGCTCTTGAACACGATCGAGTACCAGATCCCGCTCAACGCGAAGGATTCGCTGTTCTTCGTGACATTCCTGGACCACGGCACCGTCGAACGCACCGTGGCGATCAAAGACTATCGCGTCTCAGCAGGCTTCGGCTTCCGAGTCAAGATTCCCGCACTCGGCCCCGTACCCGTCGCGTTCGACTTCGCGTTCCCGCTCAACAAAACCCCCGGCGACAACACGCAAGTGTTCGCCTTCTACGTGGGCCTGTTCGGGGGCCAGTAACCGTTACAGTTCGAGGTCGTCTATCGAAGAAACCGGATCGCACGCAGGATCTGATATCGCTGGGCGACATCCTCGACGAGTTCCACCGCATCGAACTCGTCGTTCGCGGCAATCGCTCGAAAAGTTGGAGAAGTGAGTCGACGTAAGTCACAATTGCGGACACTCCAAAACCGTTTTTTCGGGTGTTTTTCCGGTTTTGGAGGCCCCAAGAGTCGCTTTTTTGATCGCATATTGC
>JAYVXI010000039.1:0-24001 GCA_043785305.1 Limnoglobus sp.
CCGCGAGGTCGATCGGCACGTAGCTCCAATCTCATTTTGGGCTCGGACCAAGCACGGCAAACGCCGTGCCGAACGCGATAGGGTTCATCCCGGTGGGAGGAACCATGTAACGCCCGTATGCACTCCATACGACTTGGACGGTATGCGGCACCTGGCACGATCTTCGGAGACAGGGGCATATCAATTCGTCGCGATATATGCCATGAGTCGAACTTGTTGCCCGCCAACTGCGCGAATGCGTTGACCGGAGTGGGCGGCTGTGAGTTGGGCAGCATGATTGACATTGCTACGAGCATAAACGATGCGATCATTGAAAAATCCTCATTGAAAGTGTCGAATATCTCGTCGTTCACTATTGGTCAATTGCAATTCGCGAGTCGCTCAGAAGTTCAGTCGAGAAACCGGAACGCATCTCGGTCGCGATTTGCGAGACGGTAACTCCCACCGGATTCACCCGGTGGCTCGTTGAACGAACGGCATTTCTTCGGTAAATTGAGATGTTCACACACGCCCGTGCCTCTCGTTTCGGAGTTTCCATGCATCGGATCTCTCGCGTTGCGTTCGTGCCGCTGATCGGCTTGTTCGCGCTAGTGGCGTTGGCCATTCCACCGGATGCGGCCAAGGACAAAAAGAAAGCCGTCCCGGAGGCGGAGGAAGCGGCAGGGCGCGCCACGGTCGAAGGCGGCTTGAAAGCCGAGGTGTGGGCGAGCGAGCCACACGTCGCGAACCCCGTGTCGTTTGCCTTCGACGAAAAAGGCAAGTGCTACATCGCGGAAACGTATCGCCACACCGATGGCGTCACCGACACGCGCAGTCATATGTATTGGCTCGATGATGATATTGCCTGTCGCACGGTGGCAGATCGCGTGGCGATGTACAAGAAGCACAAATATGGCGACTATACGAAGTTCGGCGAACAACTGCGTGTCGTGTGGGACAGCACCGGCTCGGGCCGCGTCGATAAGAGCGAAATCTTTGCCGGTCCGTACAACCGTGCGGAAGACGGCCTCGCTGCCGGAGTGCTGGCCCGCAAGGGGAACGTCTACCTCGCGTGTATCCCGGACCTTTACTTGTTGAAAGACACGACCGGCGCGAACAAGGCGGACGTCAAACAATCGCTGGCCACGGGGTTCGGCATCCATGTACAATTTATCGGGCACGATCTCCACGGTTTGCGAATGGGGCCGGACGGCAAACTGTATATGAGCATTGGCGACCGCGGCTTGAACGTCACCAATAAGGAAGGCAAGAAGCTCTTCTACCCCGACACCGGTTGCGTGTTGCGTTGTGAACCCGACGGTGCCAACCTGGAAGTCGTGCACAGCGGTTTGCGGAACCCCCAAGAACTCGCGTTCGACGACTTCGGCAACCTGTTCACCTACGACAACAATTCCGACAGTGGCGACCAAGCACGCTGGGTGCATATCGTCGAAGGCGGCGACAGCGGCTGGCGTTGCGGCTATCAGTACGGCACGCTCATGCACACCCCAGCCGTGCCCCAAGGTAATCGCGGCCCGTGGAACACCGAGCAAATCTGGCACGTGCCCGGCCCGAACAGCCAGCCCCCTGCTTACGTCGTACCCGCACTCAAAAACTTCGGCAACGGCCCATCGGGCATCACTGCCTATCCCGGCGTCGGACTCAGCGAACGCTACAAAAACCACTTCTTCGCCTGCGATTTCACCGCGAACCCCGGTGGCAGCAAAATCTGGTCGCTCGCGCTGAAGCCCAAGGGCGCGAGCTACGAAGTCGTCGATTTGCACCCGTTCGTGCAGAACATGGTGCCGACCGATTGCGAGTTCGGCCCCGACGGCGCGTTCTATTGGCTCGACTGGACCGGCGGCTGGAACAAACCCGCGAAGGGCCGCATCTTCCGCGCCGCCGACCCGACCGCGATGAAAGACCCCGCGATCCCCGAGGCACAAAAGCTACTCGCCGATGGCCTGGAAAAGAAGACCATCGAGGAACTCTCGAAGTTGCTCGGACACGTGCATCGCAACGTGCGTTTCGAGGCGCAGTACGAACTCGCCGCACGAGCAAAGACCGACCACAAGACCGTGGCGTTCGCGATGGCGAGCGCCGCCAGCAACAAGAAAGCCGACACGCTCCGCCGCCTGCACGCGATCTGGGCACTCGGCCAGATCGAAGGCGGCGGCAAAAATTCGACTCTGTTGCAACAGTCCGCGAAGGGGTTGCTCAAAGATGTCGATGTCGAGATCCGCTCGCAAACCGCGAAGTTTCTCGGTGGCTATGTCGGTGCGTGGACGATCCTCCGCACCGCACTTTCGACCGAAACCGACCTGCGTGTGAAGGCGCAACTGGTCGGCTCGCTCGGGAAGTTGAAGCCCGAAGATTCTGCGGAGACGCTGAACGCGAATACGAAAGTGTCGACGCTGCGAGCGCGGGTTCTGCCGGCACTTGAGATTTTGAAAGAGAATGCCGATGCCGATGCGTACCTGCGACACGCCGCCGTGATGTCGCTCGTCGCGGCCACGACGAACGCGAACGAACTCGTCGAGATCGTGCGGAAAGACAAAGCGTTCGACGATTCACCCGCCGTGCGGCTCGGCGTCGTACTCGCGCTTCGACGGATGAAGAGTGCGGCAATCGCCGGGTTCACGACCGATGCCGATGCGAAAGTGGCCGCCGAAGTCGCACGGGCGATTCACGATGAAAACCTCATCGAAGCAATGCCCGCACTCGCGGCACTCGCGGACAAACCCAACCAACCCGATGCCGTCTCGATGCGGGCACTGAGCGCGAACTTCAAGCTCGGTACGAAGGCGAATGCCGAGCGCGTGGCGAAGTTTGCGGCACGAACGAACGAAGCCGACTACGTGCGCGTCGTTGCGTTGAAACTGCTATCGGAATGGTCGAAGCCATCGCGCCGCGACCCGATCACGGGACTGACGATGAACCTGCCCGAACGCCCCGCCACGATTGCAAGCGAGGCACTGAAGCCCGTCGTTACCGGTATTTTCAATGGCTCGGATGCGGTGCGGAAGGAAGCGGTGCAAGTCGTGTCGAAGCTCGACATGAAGGAAGTCGGCGCGCTGATGGCGACGATCGTGACCGATGCGAAACAACCGGCCGCAATGCGGGTCGAATCGCTGTTCGCGCTGGAATCGCTGAAGGCGAAAGAACTGATCGAGACGGTGAAAATCGCACTCGCGTCGACCGAACCGAAGCTGCGTGCCGCCGGCCGCGTGGTAACCGCGAAGGCGAACCCCGAAGCCGCCGGACGCGAATTGCCACTGCTTTTGAAGGACGAAACCGCAACGGTCATCGAGAAGCAGATGGCGCTCGGCGTACTCGGCGGCCTGAAGGAATCGAAAGAAGCCGATGCCGCACTCGATGCCTGGATGGATCAATTGATCGCCGGAACGGTGCCCGCCGAGTTGAAGCTCGACGTGCTCGAAGCGGCCTCTTCGCGTTCGACGATCAAGGATTTGAAGCTGCACGCCCCGCTTCGCGAGAAGGTGGCGACGTACGACAAACAGGTGCGAGCGAAGGCCGGCTTGAACCTGACGATTCGCAATTCGGAAGCGATTGCCGGTGGTGATGCGGATCGGGGCCGCGACTTGTTCTTGAACAACTCGGCGGTGTATTGCCAGCGTTGCCACAAGCTCGACGGACAGGGCGGCGAGGTCGGCCCCGTCATGAACGGCATCGCCAAAGACAAGACGCGCGAGTATCTGCTAGAGTCGATCGTCAACCCGAACGGCCAGATCGCGCAAGGTTTCCAGAGCGTGATTCTGAACCTGCTCGACGGCAAAACCGTGAGTGGCGTGCTTCGCTCGAAGGACAAGAAAACCTACGTGTTGGTGACGCCGGAAAACAAAGTGCTGAACATCCTTGCCGAGGACGTGGAATCCGAGAAACCCGACAAGTCCGCCATGCCCGAAGACTTGTACAAGAAGCTCTCGAAGCGCGAACTGCGCGACATCGTGGAGTTCCTGGTGACGATGAAAGAGCCACTGAAGAAGTGAGTACGCGAACGCCCACGGACGCTCGTCCGTGGGATTTGAACGGGGTAACTGTCATATGACTGTCATGGCGATCGCTACCGAACGGGCATGGACGCGCGACGAGATGTGGGAAGGGGTGCTCGTAATGCCGCCACTTGCGAACAACGAACATCAGCGGATCGTCTCGAAACTCACGTCGGCATTCTCGTCGGTCATCGACTGGGACGCGGGGGAACAGGCGTTGCCATGCGCCAACGTCAGCGATCGCGATACGGGTTGGACTTACAATTATCGCGACCCGGATTGCGTCGTGTACCTTAGCGGCAACCCCGCCCGCGACTGTGGCACGCACTGGCACGGCGGCCCCGATCTGTTAGTCGAAGTGATTAGCCCCGGCGAAAATCCGCTCGCCAAACTCGGCTTCTACGCAGCGATCGACACCCGCGAAATGCTCGTCGTCGATCGTTACCCATGGGCGCTCGAACTCTATCGACTCGTCGACGGCGAACTCATTTTGCAAGGCCGATCGGACGACGCGACGCCGACGATTTTGACGAGTGCCGTGTTGCCGTTCACATTCCAGTTACACCCCGCAACGCCCCGCGCGTTAATCGTCGTCACACACACGGAGACCGAGCGGATTTGGACGATATGAATGCGAACGATTACAAAACGGAAATGCGACAGGGTGCCATCGGATATGTGATCGACAATCGATACTACGGGCATGGTTCCAATCGCGGTGATTTTGGTAGCAGGAAAGTGGTTCCTGCACTTACCACCCCCCCCATCTCCAGACTCACTCTCGTAATGCGGAATCATTATGCCAGAGCAACGACTTACCTCCGATTTTGACCGATTTCAATCACGCCGGAACCACGATTTCGGTGGCCAATTTCGGCAAAACTGCGTTAGAACTGCGACCTCGCTTTTAACAATGCCATACTACGAGATCTCATTTCCGCTGTGATTTATGCTTGCCTTTTGTTGGAGAGGACCACGACGAATCGACTGAATCGAATCGCGGAGAACCTTGGTGCCACGTTCATCAAAGACGTCGTTGCACTACTTCCGGTCGAATGATCGTGGGCTTTGACACTTCTACCCCACCAGCGTAATCACGTTGATCTCGGGGCGCGATCCGATGCGGGCGGGGATCGCGGAGACTCCGAGGCCGCGCGAGACGTAGACCGTCGTTTCCGGTGCTTGCACGAAGCCGCGCAGATACTTGTCGCCGTATTGCGAGGGCACCCACGGCGTTCGCACTGCCGGGAACACGATCTGCCCGCCGTGCGTGTGGCCGCTCAATACCAGGCCCACTCGCGGGTCGGTCAGCGTTTCGGCGAAGTCCGGATTGTGGCTGAGTAACAGGCAGGCATCGGAGCGCTTGGCCCCCGCAAGTGCGAGATCGAGATCGGGTTGGCCGGTCCACATGTCGTCGATGCCACCGAGGCGAAAGCGGTCGCCGCCCTTTTCAAACCAGACGCCATCGTTGGTCAATTCACGTACGTGCGCTGACTTCATGCCGTCTTTGGTCGCCTGCGTACCGTGCCAGTGGTCGTGGTTCCCAAGTACACCGAACACGCCCATCGGGGCACGCAGTTCGGCGAGCACATCGAAACACGGACGGATGTATTTGCCTTCGCGCAGACAGTAATCGCCACCGAGCAAGATGAGATCGGGCGACAGCAAGTTCGTCGTGCGAACGATCGAGTTCACGTAGTCGATGTCGACGTACGGCCCGTGGTGGATGTCCGTCAGGAACGCAATCGTGGTGCCGTGGAAACTCGCGGGCAGCCGGGGGAGCATCAGCGTTTGGCGGTCGATGCGGACCCAGCCGGCCTCGAAGAAGCCGTAGCCGGTTCCCCCGATGGCGACAGCCGCCGCACCCGCGCTGGCCAATTTCAAAAATCCACGGCGATTCATCGGGGAAGCTCCTGGGCAGAAGGCATCGACATGACCACAGGCTACCCGCACGGCGAAAGTTTCGCGAGAGTAAACTCGCGTAGTGTGCGGATTATTCCGGTGAAGTGTCGAAAGTTCAGTCACTCGCTTACAAGGTGTACCGTTTCGGAAACACTGATTCCAAATTTCGTTGCACGGAACAGTGGTTACGGACCGCTAAGATTGGGGCTTTTTACGACGCGATGCACGCACTTGGCTATTGGCTTTGCCCGGTGCAGCGAATACGAACTTGAAGACGATAACCAGAAGCCCAATGACGTTGAAACTGGTCGTTGTCACGACTGCAAGAAGCACATTGGATGGGATGTTGAGATGCCCTTCGCCTTGCCGCCACACCATCCAGAGAATTGCAAACTGCCACGAGATAACAACGGCAACACCGACAACCGCCAAGTTCCGACGATACGCCCAGAATTTTTCGTGGTCTTTCTCATCCTGCTTGAGCTGACTCCGGTCTCTTTTTAGTGTAAACCTGTCCCTTGCTTTCACCGACTCAAGGCTATCCAGCACTACCTTTCCTCGTTCATCGTTTTCAGTCAGCGTCTTTCGTGGTCGCCACTTCTTTGCAGGTTTGACACACTCATCCGGCGCAATTGGCAACTCCTCGACCAATTCGCCGAGCGGTACTTTTTTCTCGATCTCTACAGATAGTGGATCGTCAGATTGAATAGTCATTTCGCTTGTGCTTGTTCCAGAGATCGACGTAATGCTTGCGGATGGTCACGTTTTCGATCACGTAACCCTTCATCCAGTAATCTTCCAAACGTCCTTCCGCGAGGTTCTGTTTCTTCATCGCCTCGCGTGCCTCCCACCAAGGGGTGCCCGCTTCGTGCGTTAACTCCGATAATTTTGGCCCGGACATTTTCCCATATCTCCCCCACGACCAATCCAGCAGCCTGATCGTATCAAGTTCTGTTTTCGGAACGAACGGCGCATCGACGCGGAGTTGCGATGGTTCTCGTTCGTCGAATTCGAAGGTGTGGGCCAGTTTCTTGATCGCCTTGCGCCCGAATTCCTTGAACTCGTGGAACAGCGATGGCACTACGGGGCCATATTGCCACGCTTGCACTTTGTCTTCAAAAAGGGGTAGCCCCGTCACGGCCAAATTCCAGCCATGTGCGATATAAACTAACTTCAGGAGTTTCATTGGCGTCATTGCCAAGCCGTCGCGACCGCTCCGTTCGAGGAACTCGTTGGCGATGGCCTCAGTGCATAATGCAGTGGCCGACATAGTTGGGAACCTCAAACACAGGCAGTTACTGTACACGGACAAAAAGGGCGAACGGTTCAACGTTCCGAGTCAGGCTACTCTTAATCGTATGCTGTACACTACCGGTCTGCCAAGTGCCAAAGTTTGCAATTGTCTGCCTGTCCGTAGTCGATTCATCCTTGAATCGCATTTCGTTACACGAGTAACGGTTACAACGTTAATCCGTCGCCGTAACGGTTGCGGAGCGCGCGGGCGGCATCGGGGCCGATGTCGTTGCCGCTGAGGTTGAGCCGTACGATGGGCGACATCTCCCGCGCCGTCGCCAGCAGCCACGCACCCGCATCGGTGATGCGATTGTCGGAGAGATCGAGTTCCGTCAGCGTGTCGCATAATCGCGTCTGTGGCATAAATCGAATCGCAGACAACGACCCATCGTCGAGCGAATTATTCGTGAGTATCAGTTTCTTGAGGTTCGTTAGCGTTGGGAATTTGTCGTTCAGGTTGTCCATCGAATTCACGTCGAATCTAAGATGCGGTCCGAGTTGTAAACTGACGATTCGGCTGAGAAAGTTATCGCGAACGTAGTATCCCGAGCTGAATGAATTGAAGCGCGAGATCAGTTGCAATCGCGTGATCGGAGCTGCTCGCAAGAGTTCACCGTCATCGACTCTAAACCTTCGGAATCGCGTTCGCAATTCTTCGACGAAGCCACGCCGGTAGACGAGCGAGCTGTCGTACCAGGCACTCCAGTTCGGCAGTTCGGCGTTCCAGGTTGTGCCGTGTTTGTTGAACAATTTCGCGGCCGTCGACTCCGCTTCGATCCGTTCCGGCGAGTTTGCGGGCAGTCCCTCGGCTTCGATCTCGATGCGAATAAAATGCGCGCGGGCGACATCGGCATCGCTGCCAAATTCCTCGAGCCAGTCGGCATACACCAGCCGCGGAATGTCATCGTCGGGGTTCGCCAACACCGATTGCAACAGCGCCATGCGATCCGTCATAGGTCACCTTCATCATCGTGGCGATTGCCATCAAACTGATGGTCGAACCAGACTTCCATCCCGAGCGTTTGAAATGCGTCGATCCCGATTTCTGTGATGTAATTGTAGGTGAGATTGAGAGTCTTCAACTTTGATGTATCCGGATGCGCCGCAAGGGCGAGCGCGCCATCGTCGGTGATCATGCTACTCGAAAGATGAAGTACGCTAAGCTTTTTGACGATTCCCGAAGCGAGTAACACATCGATCGAATCGTCGGACAAGTTCATATCTCCGAGGGAAAGTTCAATTAACGATGGGAGACAACTCGAATTGCCGAGTGCATTTAGCCAGTTCACCAACTCTTGATTCCTACCGTTGTCTTTCCAAGTAACAGACAATTTCATCAGCCTGCAAAGCGATGCATTTGACGTTAATGCGACGACCGGGTTCATGGACGTGAGCGAAAAGAACGTCAGATTGCGCAGATTCGGCCAGTTCGATTTCGCAAGGAGTTGAGTAGAATCCCTTGGGCATTTGTGGACATCCAGCGATGTGACGAGTTTTGCTAGGGGCGCATCGGCAAGTTTCCGGATGCACTTCATGTCCGGCGCATTCAAAACGATCCGGTCGAACCAGCCGCGGCACCAGCTGATGTTAAAAATCATCCTGCGAGGATGTGCGGAGATCGAGCGCCTCCAATCGTACAACGGCCCCAGCCATTCGCGTTCGTGTTGCTTCAAGAGCTCCGCCGATTGCTTTTCGAGTTTCTTCCGCACTTTTGCCGCAAGTTTCCGTTCTTCGAGTTGCAACTGAATGCGGATGAAGTCGCCGCGCGGGTCGCCGTCTTCGATGAGCATGTCGGCGTAGGCCGCGTGCCGAACGAGGTCGTCGGGGTCGTCGAGCAGGGCGGCTTCCATCGCTTCGCGTGATGTCATGTGGGGCATTCTAATCGACCGCGAAAAATTTTGCACGCCCCTCGAACCAATTGGCGCAGACGCGCATCCCTCCTTTCGCTAGGATAAGTTTTCACGGGGTGTAGCTCAGCTTGGTAGAGCGCCTGCCTTGGGCGCAGGAAGTCGTCGGTTCAAATCCGGCCACCCCGACTGGTTTCAGCCGGAAGCTTTTCGCCCAATGGCCGAAGGCTTCTGGCTTCAATTCTCACGTCGTTCGAGACCCGATCGAATTAATAGTTGAAGAATTCGTCGCCGTGCGCGAGTCGCCCGCCGAGGTGGGCCGTTAGCGCCGTGAGAAGAATCCCCGACATCAGCAAGAGCCGCACGCTTCGACTTCGTACCCCGCGGCGAGAATCCCGATCGGAACAGACGGCCGTGACGACGAGCCACACGGCGGCGGTCGTCCCGAACCAGCGGTGGGCCAACAAGAGTTGCGGGAACCCGACCCCGTTGCCGGCCAGGGCGTGGAGCCACCCCAGACAAGCCGTCGGGATCGCGGCCAGAGCGGCCACCTGCAAGCAGAATCGGACCGATTCCGAAGGGGTCGAACTCCGCCGCCAGAGCGACAACATCTCGCCCAGACCCGCCGCGAGTACGAGCGCGATTGGGAAGTGGATCATGAGCAGGTGAAACTTGCCCACTAAGCCAAGTATCCGGTCGGGCGTTGCCAACGGCGCAGGGGTCGTCGGTTCCGCACGGATTGGAGCGGGAGAATTCGGAGGCGTAGAAGAAGCGCCCGGTGCTCCCGCTGCAATCCAAGCCCGAATGACTTCTTTTTGCGCCGGCGTGAGCGGTCCGTGCGGCGAGTCTTTCGGAGGCATTTCGTCCCGCTCGACGAGGACCAGCAACTCGGACTCGGTCGGTTGCGAAGGGATCACCATTTCGGGGTTCGCGGCCAGCCGCTTGAGGTCGAGAACGTAGCCGAATCGGCCCTTGGGCTTCGCCAAGTCGGGGCCGTGGCAGCCGGCACACTTGGCCGCGAAGACGGCGCGGGCTTCGTCGCCGAGCGACTGGGCCCCGGCGTCGCCGAGTCGAAATCCCACCAATAGGGCGAGCGAGACCGAGGCAGAGATCCACTTCATAGCGCACCCTCATTCTCGTGGGATCAGGAAGCCGGGCCGTCCGGTCGGTTACTCGATTGTGGAATCCACGACGGCGAGTGATCCGGTATTTTCGACGTAAGAGACCGACGTCAATCCCAGAGCGGCCTTGAGCTTCTCGGCCGGCAGGTCGCGGATCGGCCCCGGTGTCCCCTTGCCGGGTTCCGACTGAGGGAACGCGGTCGAGCGGGCTGTGTGGAACGTCACTTTCCCTTCCACTTTCTGCAGCACCTGGTGGATGTGGCCGTTGAGCACCGTGAGCGAACCGAACCGCTTCAGGGTCTTGAGCGCCTGCTCGGCGTCTTTGGTGCCCCAGCCCCATTTCTCGTGGACCATCCAGAGGGGGACGTGGGCGAACAAGACGACCGGGACGCTGTCCTTGAGTCCCGCCACGTCCTTCTCCAGCCACTCCAGTTGCTCCTTCCCAATCACCCCGAGGCCACCGTCGCCACTGCCCGACTTGGCGCTCGCCACATTGACGAGACCGATGAAGTGGACACCGTGGTGGTCGAAGCTGTACCAGCCCGTCCCCTCGGTGCCTTTCCCGTAGCGATTCAGGTATTCCTTGTTGCCGTCCCCGTCGAAATCGTGTTCGCCGGGGACGTACAGCACTTTGCCGGTCTTGACCTCCTTGAGGAGTTCCGCCACCGCGTCGAACTCGCTCGGCTTGGCGAGGTGCGTCAGGTCGCCCGTGTGTAGAACGAAGGCGGGCGGTTCGGGTAGGGCGTTGATCCGGGCGATGGTCTGCTTGAGCGTGCCGGCGACGTCCTTGTTCGGATCGCGGGCGAACCCGAGGTGGCTGTCGCTGATCTGGACGAACGTGAACGTCGGTTTCGCGGTCGGAGCTTGACCGAAGGCGCGCGACGTGGCAATCCCGCCCGTCACGCCCCAGATCAGTCCCGTGCCCACCCACGCCATGCACTGGAGCATTCCCCGGCGGTCGATCCCGTCACCCGTCGCCGAATCGTCCCGAAGCGTCTTGTCATCGTTCTGCATGGTTCTGTCCTCGCTGTTGAAGGTTGAAGCGGCCTGCGGTTGCTCGTGCAACTGGCTTCGCTCTTCTCTACCGGCCATCCCGGCGAATTATTCCTCCCGTCAAAAAGAAAGTGGCTCGGGAATAACTTCGCCCTTGCGGCGGTAGAATACTCGTGTTGGGAATTCGACAACGGATCGACGCTTGACGAGAAGAGGCCCCTGCATTTGGAACCCGATGAGCGGCGGCAGTTCGAACGAGCCACTCTGCCTCACCTCGATGCCGCCTACAACTTGGCCCGGTGGTTAACGCGGGACGAGCACGCTGCCGAGGATGTGGTCCAGGAAGCGTACCTTCGCGCTGCGCGGTACTTCGGCAGTTTCCGGGGTGGGGACGGGCGCGCTTGGCTCTTGGGCGTGGTTCGCCGGGCGTCCTTCGATTGGCTGACGAAGCAACGGGCACAGGTGGCACAGGTCTATAACGAAGACGTCCACGACCGGGGTGACGAGTCGTCGAATCCCGAATTCCTGGCCATTCGCAAGTGCGATGACGCCCTGGTCCGCCAGGCTCTGGAAGAGCTGGCACCGCAATTGCGCGAGGCGATCGTACTCCGCGAACTCGAAGGATTGAGCTACCAGGAGATCGCAACAGTGATGGAGGTTCCGATTGGCACGGTCATGTCCCGACTTTCCCGAGGTCGTCAACAACTCCAACTGCGGTTGACTGCCAGCCCGGAAGGGGAGCCGATATGAAGTGCCGAGACGTACAACACCTTCTGCACCCCTATTCCGACGGCGAACTGGACCTGGTTCGGCACGTCGAGATCGAAAAACATCTGGCCGAATGCAGTGAATGCTCCGATCGAGTGAAGCATCTCGAGTCGCTTCGGGCCGCCATCTCGTCCGCGTCGCTATACCATCGGGCTCCGGACTCGCTCCGCGCTCGCGTTCAACTCGCCACTCCCTCGGTCACTCGCGGGCGAAGACGTTCATCCATGCAATTCGCTGCCCTGGCCGCAGGGGTGTTATTCCTGATTGGAGTGTCCGCGACTGTCATTACGATCTTGTCCCGGACGGGAACGTCCAGCGATGACCGATTCGCGGAACGGGTCGTGGTCAGTCACGTCCGTTCGCTCCAAGTCGATCACTTGACGGACGTGGTGTCGTCCGACCAGCACACTGTGAAGCCTTGGTTCCGGGGAAAACTCGACTTCTCTCCCCAAGTCCCCGACTTGACCGCGAAGGGATACTCGCTGTCCGGCGGTCGATTAGATTACCTGACCGACCGACCGGTCGCCGCCCTCGTGTACCACCGCCGGTTGCACGCCATCAACCTGTTCATTTGGCCCGCTGCCGACAACGATGAGAAATCGGTCCGGGGGCTAACCCGCCAAGGATTCCACATTCGTTACTGGCAGCGATCCGGGATGACCCAGTGGGCGATCTCGGACTTGAACGAGCAGGAGTTCGACGAATTCGTGCGGCTATTTCGAGAACACTCCGAGGGATTGCTGCGGTGAAACGTATCCCTTTGCGCCGCAATACCGTTCACCGACTCGAATCGCAACTGTCATCCCGGATTCGACTTGCCGTCGAACATCCGCCGCCTCAACCCAGAAATAGATTTTCTGGGATGGTTCTTCGTCGTTTCACTATCGTGGAAGTATCTCAAACGCATTCCGGGCGCGGCCCATCGGACGGGAATTATGGTACTCGACCCTCGAAGTCGTCAGAAGAAGGTGGAGCGCCGGAAGGCGAAGGAGAAGTCGAAGCACGAATCGCTGAAAGTTCGCGGTCAGCAGCTTGTGGCCCAGTCGATGCAAGCGGTGGCCTCGGCCCCGATTCTCCACTGTAGCGTTATGGATTCGATCTGGCTCCAGGGCATCGGTCATGTGATTTTCAGTCGAATACTGCCGAACCGCCAAGTCGCGGTTTCCACGTTCTTGCTCGATATGTACTGCCTGGGCGTGAAGAATGCGATGTTCAGTATTGTCGATCGCCCCGATTACGACAAACAGGTTTACAACAAGATCAGGGACCGTCACGAGCTCGAGACGCTCGATCCGGCGTGTGCCCGCAAGCTCGTCGAAGGCGGCGTCGAATACGCCCGCAAGCTCGGCTTTCCTCCCCATTCGGACTACGTCAAAGCCAAAGCGATCTTCGGCGACATCGACCCGGAGACTTGCGCACGCACCTTTGAATACGGCAAAGATGGCAAGCCGCTCTTCATTGCGGGACCGTACGAAACGCAATTGCGGTGTTCGCAAATCATCCGTACTCTCACCGCGAGTTGCGGCGTCGGTGGCTTCGACTTTGTGATGGGGATGGGGGATGGCGGTACGGAAATGCAGATTGAGGAATAGAAGGAAACCACATTATGTCAGTCGGTATTATCTCAGGGCTTCCGCTGATGGTCGTCGGCTTGCCGTTACTCATCAGCGTGCCGTTCGGGTTGCCGACGGCAATCGGGTTGATGCGGATGGTGTTTCGATTTTAACGAACTACGGCTTGGGTTTGGGTGCGGCTTCAAATTCGGCCGCAGTCATCTTTTTGACGTTCCCATCCTGAAGGAGAACAAAACCACCTTCGGTGGGAACCTTCTTCTCGTACGCCACCAATTCACCCGTCACGCCACTACCGTCTTCATTCGCCATTTTGACTCCCCACAAGACGATGACATCGCCCGATTTCACAGACTTCGCCCCGAGCGGGAAACTGTTCTCGAACTGCACGAGTTCTTGCGGTTTGGTAATCTTTTTGCCGTTCGCCATGCGAATCATGCCATCGACATCGCGAAGTATGCTGAACTCGGGGCTTGCTGCATCGGGAGCTTTTGAACACCCCACAGAGATAACGAACGTCAGGAGTGCGGCGATGCGAGCGCCAGGACGAAGGAACACCATGTTTTCATTTCCGATACGTGTGAAAAGAAAACCCTGCAGGAACAGTTGAAAACCGTACGTGCAGGGTCGTAAATAATCGATCGAATCGAACTAGTCGAGGTTCGTCACTTCGCCGCCGGACACCGTACCTGCAGCAAGCCATACGGGGAGCGAAACGCTATCGCGAACGAATCGCACCGAGCCGTCGCCCATACAGGCATTGGCTCCGCTGGTGTGATAGCTACTCGCCGAGATATGCATACGAGCAAAGTCGGTATTCGAGCAACTATATTGCTGATTTCCAGATGACACTCGCCGATTCCAGTTGATCGGAAGCGTATGGGTGAAGGTGAAGTTCGAGGGAAGACGGCGGTAATACTGTTGGCCGACGTACTTGATGGAACTGCTCCACGGTGCGCCCGTTGCACACGTGGGAATGATCGTCCCATCGGTATCGTTCCAGCCGCCGTTGCCGCTGTCGATAATCACCGTGATGTTGTCTCGAATACCGCTACCCGTCGATGAGTTCGTTTCGCGGGAACGCATGACTTCCGCAAACATTACGGTATTGCTCGAGCCATCGGCGATGGTGACCGCAGCCGGCCCTTTGAGCGTGCCACCACTCGGTACGGGACCGGAAAAGATTCCGCCCTGAGTTAGCACTGTGGCGTTGGAATTCCCCCCAATACTACCGAAGTAATTCGTTCGGCCTGCATTGGTAAACGTGAACATCTGCGACGGATCGGACGGACAGAGATAGATCGAAATGTCTTGACCGCGAGCGGCGGCATTTGCGCCGGGCAACGCTGGAAAGCTCGGATCGATCGGGGCATCGCTATTGACGTTGTAATTGAGGTTGTACTGGTTGAACTTGTTACCCGCTTCCACGTAGGGAAGCAGCATGACGAGTGGAGTCGCATCGGACGTCCGCGTAAAGCCGTTAATCACGACCGTGTGGTAGCGTGGAACGAAGCTACCAACCGTGGACTCGAAATTGTGGTTCGCGAGGCCAACTTGTTTCAGGTTGTTCGTACATTTCATCCGTGCTGCCGCTTCGCGGACCTTTTGCACCGCAGGCAGCAGCAGCCCGATCAGGATTGCGATGATCGCAATCACCACCAACAGTTCGATGAGCGTGAACCCGGCTCGCGCCGGTCGCTGATGAGTCACTCGCATGATGGACGACCTCCGACGACAGAAAAATGAAATTTGCAACGATGACCTGCTGTGCAGGCACGTCGCAAAAGCAAATAAAACGCAGTGTGTTGGGAGAACTCGCAACGCGCGGAAAGTGGGAGCGACCTTCCAACAAATCGAATTATAATCCACATTCGCGCGATTCGGCAACCGCAATTGCGAAGTTTTTGTGAGAATTTCCGATTTCCATCTCGCCGTTCGTAAAATCCGCTCATGCAACCTCAGCAACTGTTTCCGTACTGCCCGCAATGCGGATCGGCCCGTCCGACATCGAATCTCGGCGAGAACCCGTTACGCTGCGAGGCGTGCGGCTTCCACTTTTATTTCAACCCGACGTTGGCGGCCGCTGCGTTTTTGTTTGACGACGTGGGCCGCGCGATCTTCATCCGTCGCGCCAAAGACCCCGGCATCGGCAAGCTCACCGTGCCCGGAGGCTTCGTCGACATCGGCGAAACGGCCGAGGAAGCACTCGCACGCGAAGTCCGCGAAGAGGTCGGCTTGGAGATCGCCGACGTGCGATACGTCTGCTCGGTGACGAACATGTACTTCTACAAAAACGTGACGTACCCCGTCTGCGATCTCATGTTCTGCGGGCGAGCCTTGCAGCCCGAAACCGCCGCCGCACTCGACGGCGCAACCGCATTCCACTGGCTGAAACTCCGCGATGTCGATCCCGAAGAACTCGCGTTCCCGAGCGTGAAGCGCGGCCTCGCGATCTTGCTCGAAGGGCAAAATCCACACGCGCCGCATAGCTTGCCGAACCGTTAAGGTTCCACATGGAACGCTCGCGAAACGATCTCATGGTACCACCATGGGAGGGGCCGCACCCATTTTCCTTTGTGGCTTTTCGCGTCGCGTCTCGAAGACTCGCCCCATGGTTCCACCATGGGCTGGAAGAGCGACCCCTTCAGGGTCGGGGTTCTGGTCTTCGGTCCTGTAGGGACCGCTCGCGTAGCCCATGGTGATACCATGGGAGACGGCCGCACCCATTTTCAATTTTCAACTTTTGGTTGTTGCAACCTCCTACGTCATTCGCCAAACTAATGCCACTCCCAATTTACATGAGTCTTTTATGGCACAATCGCTCGCTAAAGTGTTCCTTCACGTCATCTTCTCCACAAAGCACCGCGAGCCAACGATACTCCCCACTTGGCGAAACGAACTGTATCGCGTGCTCGGCGGATTGGCCAATACGCATGGATGTCAATCACTGCTTGTGGGTGGAGTTTCGGATCACGTTCATATGCTCTTTCAGCTCGGTCGGACGATTTCCATCGCGGACATCCTGCAACAAATTAAATCGAGGTCGTCGTGCTGGGTGAACGAGACTCGCGGTTTGCCATCCGAGTTTCACTGGCAAAGTGGATATGGCGCATTTTCAGTGAGTTACTCGAAAGTCGCATCCGTTCTCGAATACATTCGGCGACAACCGGAACATCACCATTCGCAAACTTTTCAGGATGAGTTTCGCAAATGGTTGCAAAAATACGAAATCGAATGGGACGAACGCTACGTCTGGGACTGAACCGATGATTCGATCCGTTCGACCCCATGGTATCACCATGGGCTGAAAGAGCGACCCCTTCAGGGTCGGGTTCGTCGGAACTGAAGGGACCATACGCACGATCCACGAAGGGAATTGTTCGATCTCAGGGTTGGCCTTGTCGCGCAGCATTTTTTCGCGTTACCATTCGCCCGTTCGGACGACGCCGGAACCGTCGCTCGAACCCCGTGTACGCGGACCGGAACCCGCAAGCATGGGAGGGGCTATCGAAATGGCCCCCCGGAAAAGAGGTGTCGAACGGATGGACTCGCTCGAGTCGATCCTGAAGGCCGCGCATGGATTCACCGTCCTGCGGTCCCTTCGCACTAATCCGGCTGGAACTGTCGAGACTTTCGCGCCCTCCGTTCGCGTGCTTTTGCGCCGCGACGGTCGTGCGTGTCGGCTCGCCTACTCACGTTCGTTGTGTGCAAGGAAGCTCGCATGGAAGCCAAACGCAAACCGATTCTCTTTCGCTGCGATGGAACGCGCGAAGGTGGCTACGAACCGTTGTACCAGTGTCTGTCGTTTGCCGCCGCACTTCAGCGCCGCAAGCGGGGGACGCACTTTTTCAGTTACCTCGATCCACTCTCGTTGGCGCACAGTATTAGCCGGGGCAACAACGATTGGGCACCGGCGGAAGCCCCGCTCGGTAGCGATAAAGACCTCACTGCCACGATCAAGGAAGTTCGCCGCCTGAACGCCGCCGCCGTGGTGGTGTGCGGCGATACGGCAACGCCCGATTACTTCGAGGAACTGCGAGCGACCGGCACGATGGTCATCGCGATCGACACCAAAGCCGGCGACGTGATCCCTGCGGACCTCGTGGTGAACCCCACGCTATCGGTACCGAAGAAAGTCTATCGCGTGTCGATGGGGTGTCAGTTGCTTGCAGGCCGGAAATATGCTTTGGTGCGAGGGTTATTTCGCCGTCAGCGTACGATCCGCGCCACCGAGCAACCGGGTGCCTTTCGCGCGCTCGTCGCCTTCGGAGACGACGACAACACGAACCAAACACTGCAACGTTCGCAGGAACTCCTCGAGATCGATCGCGTCGAGAAGCTGAGCATCATCACGCGGTCCCACCACCCGGACTTCGACGAACTGAAAGAGTTCGCGGAGGAAAACAGTAGCCGCGTGGAGATCGTGACCGAAGCGAAAGAGATCATGACGCGGCTCGTTCGCGGTCACTTCGCGCTGACGACCGGCGACACGTGGTCGTTTGAAATGTCGTGCGTCGGCATCCCGCAGCTGTTGCTCCCGAGCCACGCCCGCCACGTCGCCAACGCGAAACGGATGGATGACGAGGGTATGGCCACCTACCTCGGCGAAGCGGATAAGATCGACGCGAAGCAACTCGAAGAAGCGGTGAGCATCATCCTCGACGACCCGATGGAACGCCTCACGATGTCGCGATGTGCGCGAAACCTCGTCGATGGCCGCGGCGGCGACCGCATCGTCAACGGCATGGAAATCATCCTGCACACGCCATCGCGTGCCGTGCCCATGCGAGCACGAGCGGCGTAGTTTTGTTGACACTCGGAAATATCGCGGGTAACATCTTGTTGTACCCCTCCAGAGATAGCATCTCTGGACCGACGCCTCGGATTTATCCGGGGCGTTTCTTTTTTGGTTGCTGCGACATCAAACAGTGAACAACGATTCCCAGTTACCGAATGCTTCCGCTAACATACCATCACGAAGCTACCCGTGGTCGTTTCATTTGGGGAAGTACCGATGACGAAAGACGAAGTGGCGGCTGTGCTCGATGAAATTGGCACGCTGCTGGCGCTGAAGGGTGAGAACGATTTCAAGTGCCGGGCGTACCATAATGCGTCGCGGACGATCTCCCAACTCGAAGGCGATCTCAAGCAGATCGTCGCGGACAAGTCCATCGGCGACGTTCGCGGTATCGGCGATGCGCTCCAGGCGAAGATCACGACACTCGTGACGACGGGTCATCTTCCGTACCTCGACGAGCTTCGCGAATCGGTGCCGCCGGGCCTTTTGCAGATGCTCAAGCTACCCGGCATCGGCCCGAAAAAGGTCAAGCTCCTACACGACCTGCTCAAGATCGAGACGATCGAGAAACTCAAATTCGAGTGCGAAGCGGGGACCGTTGCGGAACTCAAAGGCTTCGGCGAAAAGACGCAGCAAAAGATCCTCGAAGGCATCGCGTTCCTCGGTACCGTTGGCAATCGCGTACGCTTCGACAAGGCGTTCGCGCTCGGCACTGCGCTGCTGGCGCGCATCTCGGCGTTCCCCGGTGTCGTGCGCGCCGAACTCTGCGGGAGCCTTCGCCGCAAGCGGGAAACCGCGAAGGACATCGACATTGTCGTCAGTAGCACCGATGCTGCAACGATCATGGAAGCATTCACGACGCTGCCCGAAGTGATCCAGATCGTCGGCAAAGGCGCGACGAAATCGAGCGTGGTGGCAGAGTTGAAATACGGCCACGAGAAGGTCGTGCTGAATGCCGATTTGCGCGTCGTGACCGAGGAACAATTCCCGTTCGCGGTGCTGCACTTCACGGGGAGCAAGGACCACAACGTGCGGTTGCGTCAACGTGCGATCGAGCGCGGTTGGTCGTTGAACGAATACGCGCTCAGCGGTACGAATCCGCCGACGGGCCTGCTGACGGAAGCGGCAATTTACAAGGCACTCGGCCTCGCGTTCATCCCACCGGAGATGCGCGAAGACACCGGCGAAGTCGATCTTGCCGCCGACAATGCGATCCCCGATCTCATCGTCAACGAGCAGATTCGCGGTGTGTTCCACAACCACACGCTCTACAGCGATGGCACGGCCACGCTCGAACAGATGGCGCTGGCCGCGAAGAAACTCGGGCTGCAATACTTCGGCGTCGGCGATCATTCGCAGTCGCTCACCGTGGCGAACGGCCTGACCCCGGAGCGAGTCCGCGAGCAGTGGGCGGAGATCGACGAAGTCAACGCGAAGCTCAAGGGCGTGCGCATTCTGAAAGGCACGGAAGTCGACATCCTCGAAGATGGCCGCCTCGATTTCGACGACGAGCTACTCGCCGGTTTCGACTACGTGGTGGTCAGCGTACACAGTTTCTTCAGCCTCAGCGAGGAGGCCCAGACGAAGCGCATCTGCAAGGCGCTCGCGCACCCTGCGACGACGATGCTCGGCCACGCGACGGGGCGATTGTTACTTCGCCGCGAGGGGTACAAGGTGAACCTCGAGGAAGTCCTTCAGACGGCGGCGAAGTACGGCAAGATGATCGAGATCAACGCGCAACCGGATCGGCTCGATCTCGATTGGCCGTACGTGAAACGTGCGAAAGCGCTCGGCATCCCGCTCGTGATTAACCCCGATGCGCACGCGCCGAACGAACTCGGTCTGTACATCTACGGCGTCAACGTGGCGCGACGCGGCTGGCTGACGAAAGCCGATGTGTTCAACACGCAAACGCTCGCCGAGGTAATGAAGGAACTCGCGAGACGCAAACAACCGGCATAAATGCCGGTTGTGCGTTCGGTCGCGCATGAGCGGGAAGGTCGCTTCCCGCGTGTTAGCTGGCGGCGTGCTTGACCATCGTTTCGCAGGCCTTTTGGCATTTGCGGCATTCCTCGGCACACATCTTCATGTGCTTGTCGTCGGGGAACTTCTCGCACGCCTTCGCGCACTGGTCACAGCATTTCGCACAGCACTCCGTCATCAAGGCGGTCTGTGGCCCGCTCCGGGCACAAATCTGGGCACAGGCCGAGCAACAAGTCGCGCAGTCTTGGCACTCTTTGAGCGTAACCAGATGCTCTTTCTTGCCATCGGCCACCATTGTGGCACAGTGCGTCGTACACATATCGCACGCCCGCTGGCAGTCGTTGCACGCCTTCGCACACGCTTCGTAGGCCGCATGGTGTTTGTCGTCGGCCGCGAAACTGGGGCTAAACGCCGACAGCGACAGCGCCAGACCGAGGAAGGGCAGATACAAATTACGCATCGTGATGCTCCGAAAGGGAATCTTTGCGAGCCGAAGAATTCGGCCCGCGGAAATGTAAGCGTTGCAATTTATGCGCCACTTTCCGCAAATTCGTTAAAGCGATCACCCCGTTGGCCGAAGGAGATCGTCGGGATTGATGCCGAGTTCGCGCAGCTTAGCCGCGAGAAAGTTCGCGCGTGTCGTTTCGGCAATGGCACGTGTGGCCTCGACTTTCGCAAGTTTCGCCTCCGCATCGGCGCGACTCGCTTCGGCATTCGCGCGAGCGGCCTCCGCATTCGCACGTTGCGATTGCTCGTTCGCACGTCGCGCTTCCTCGTTCGCTCGCTGCGCTTCGAGGTCGGCCCGTTGGCCTTCCTCGATCGCGTGCGTGCGTTCTTCCTCGAACGCGATCGATGTCTTGTGAAGCTCTTCGGCAATCTCGCGAACGCGGTCTTCGCGGGTTTGGAATGCGCGGCCATCGGGGCCGTAAATCGCGAGCTGACCGTCTTTCTCTTCGAAGCGAATGTGCAGAAGTGGGCTGACGAAGCCGTTCATTATTTTAACGAGACGCAACCGGTTTCGGCGTCGGATGTAACCTTCGACCGCGTTCTGATGCGGATCGATGACGTAGTATTCTTGCACGTTGTGCTGTTCGTAGAAATCGAGTTTGTCGTCCATCTCTGAGGTCGTATTGCTCGGCGAGAGGATTTCAAAAACGACGTGCGGCGCGATGTTATCTTCGAGCCATTGCTTGTACGATCCACGATGACCGGGCGGCCGACCGAAGACGACGAGCGCATCGGGGGCCACGACGATTTTCGGGTCGCCTTCGACGGGGTACCAAAACAGATCCCCCGCGACGAACATGTTCTGCCCGACGTACTGCTCGCGCAATTCCCCGACGAGTTTGACCATCCACTCCCACTGAACCGTATTGTCGGCCATCGGCTTGCCATCCGATTCGGGGTAAATGATGGTGTGGGTGGTCGGATCAGTGTTCATGCGCCGCTCTCCGGATTACGTGTGGTGCAGTTTAACCCAAAGACAGGAGCCGAGGCCAGACGAAACTTCAGGCGAGCGGAACCGACGACGCGGTCGCGGGTTTACCTTGATGTGCCAGAAAAACCACTCTCTCATTTCGGGAAGCTGCTATGACTCGCTTGATCGCTGCGCTGCTGTGTATCGGGTTGGCCTCCGTCGCCTCGGCGGCCGACAAAAAGAAAAAGAAGGCCGACAAAACGCAACAGCCGAACATCGCCGCGCTGTTCGCCAAGTTGGACGTGAACAAGGACAACGTACTGGACAAGAAGGAATTCGAAGCCATCAAGGGATTTGCGACCGAAGCCAAGAAGGCCGGCAAGAAGGCTAACAAGCAGAAGGGCAAGAAAAAAGGCAAGAAGAAGGGCAAGAAGAAAGCGGCAAAGTAACCGCCGCGAACGCGCTCGAGCCTTGTTAGCCCGACGCGCAAGCGAGGGGAATCCACGACGAAGCACGCGATCGTGAAACGATAGCAATCTAACGAGATTGGATTGTTCGTCCAAATTCGGGTTCCCCTTGCGTTCGCGCGCTCGTCCGGGATATTCTCCGCGAATGAAAACACGCACCGCGATCAATTACTGGCCGGATACCCAGTGCGCGAAAGCATTCTGGGGCCAGCACGAACTGCCACCGTACCGTCAGTTGCGCGAGGATACGCTCGACAGTGCCGACCCGAAAGCGGGCCAAGAGTGGCTCGATCTCGGTTGTGGCGGCGGCTCGTTGAGCAAGGGCATTTGGGAACGCACACACGGCACAGTTGGTCGCGTGGTTGGCCTCGATTGCGCCGCCGCGAACGAGCGAGCTTACGAATATTTGCAACGCGATTTGACGCCGACGCCGGGCGATCGCATCCGGTTTGTGTGTGCCGATTTCAGTTCGGGACTAGGCCTCTTCGCCGGCGGCAGTTTCGACCGCGTCATCTCCGGTTTGTCGATTTCGTACGCAGAATCGCTCGATCCCGTTACGGGTGACTGGTCGACGCAGGCGTACGATGCGGTGCTTTCGGAAGTCCATCGCCTCTTGCGGCCCGGTGGCGCGTTCGTGTTTTCGGTGAATGTGCCGAACCCGAAGTGGACGCGGGTCGGGCTGCGTTCGTTACGGGGCGTGTTCGGGGCGAAACGACCGTTACGCTACCTGCAAAAATCGTGGCGGATGTATCGCTACGGCGCGTGGCTGACGCGCGAAGCTCGCACGGGGCGCTTCCATTATCTGCCTGCTGAAGACGTGACCGCACGCCTTACCGAAGCCGGCTTCACGCAGATTTCGCACCGCCTCAGCTACTGCGATCAGGCGTACATCTTTACCTGTGCGCGATCGTGAAAGGCTACTCGATACCGCTATCGGCGCAGCGACGGTTCATCTGCGATCTGCTGCATTTCTCGACCGGGGTACCGACGGTTCCCGTGCAACGGCGAATGCACATCGCCGCCGTCGTGGCCGCACGAACGACGTGTGAACCGCGTCCGTCGTGGCCCGCGATCTTCACGAAGGCGTTCGCTCTTCTCGCGAAAGAAATGCCCGAACTCCGCCGCGCCTACGTGAAACTCCCGTGGCCGCGGTTGTATCAATACCCGATCAGCGTGGCGGGAATTGCCGTCGAGCGCGAGTACCTCGGCGAGCGCGGCGTGTTCATCGGCCGCATCACCGACCCCGCCGAAATGCCGGTGAAAGAAATCTCGCGACGAATCGAACGGCTCGCGAAATCGCCCATCGAAGAGATCAAAGCCTTTCGCCGCGCACTGCGTTTCACGCGTATTCCACGCCTACTCCGTCGCCCGCTCTGGTGGCTCGGGTTGAACCTGCCACGTAGTCGCGGGAACCTCTTCGGCACGTTCAGCGTCACCGTCTATTCCTCACTCGGTGCCGAGTCATTGCACCCGCTGACGCCACTGACGTGTACGCTGACATATGGTATCATTGCCCCCGATGGCGGCGTCGATGTGCGTCTCGTCTACGATCACCGCGTCCTCGACGGTGCAATCGTCGCCCGCGCATTGGCACGGCTCGAAGCGATTTTGAATCACGAGATCGTCGGGGACATCGGCGTTTAGCCGCGCCGCGAAGGCTTTGCGAAGCGAAGCGCGGGGCGGAAACTCTCCGAACATTCGCGACGCATCGGATGTTACCGAGCCGATCCCCGCAAGGGGTCGGGTGAAGTCTAGCCCGGATATTTCATCTGCGGTTTCGGGCGGGGCATTTCCTCGCTGCGACGGCGGAATTTGTTATTTTGAGCGGTTGCGGTCGATTGGGAGTGGA
>JAYVXI010000040.1:0-8221 GCA_043785305.1 Limnoglobus sp.
ACGCGATGGTGACAGAACGATGACAACCGAAATCACGCGGGGAAGAAAGGAGTGCTCGGCGACCGTTTTTTGGTCTTGCAAACGGGGTCCACTTTAGCCAATGAATCAATTGGACGGAATAGGACTGGAATAGAACTGGAATGGGACTTGTAACCACCCAAGTGATGTGAAGTTGGCTTTTCTGTCGCATTTCCGCGACGACTATACTTCACCCGGTCGGAAATGACACGTTGCCAGTCGCTCAATCCATTCTTGTTAGCCCGACGCGCTAGCGAGGGATTACCATCGTTTCTAAGATGACGTGCCTTCTCGCGGGTTCCCCTCGCTGGCGCGTCGGGCTAACAAAAACGTATCGGATCACCCCGCTCGAAGTATATCATCCGATTTCTGTTACCCTCTCCGCTTCGCAGAGGGGCCGGTTTTCGGTCCTTTCAGGCCCGAAAATCACGGTCCGCAACGGTTTCGATGGCATGAATTCCGCCATCGAAAAGATGAGTCTGTGCCTTCGTCAAAACTGGTGAACCTGAACCGAGTTGACTCAAAAACACCGTCAACCGCAACTTCGCGTCACTTGGGTAACCACCTGCTACCCAAAACCGAGGCGATTGGAACTGGGTTCCCTATCCGAATTCGCTGCCGAGAACTACTCTGACGCGGGGCGATTTGCCTCGCACATTCCCAAGGAGAAATTGCGATGGTCCGTACGTTGTTCGTGTTGGCGGTGGCCTTTGGCACGATTGGCTTTCACGCGGTTGCCGAGGACAAGAAGGACGAGAAGAAGGCTGCGAAACTGTCGGGGGTCTGGGTCCGCGAGGCCGAGGGCTTCGAGATGAAGTTCGCGTTCAAGCCGGAGACGATGACCATTAGTGCGAAGTCGGGCGATAACGGCGTGACCGTCGCTGCGAAGTACACCGTCGAGAAAGATGGCACCATCAAGGGGACGGCGACCGAAGTCACCGTGAAGGGCGAGTTCCCGAACCCGCCGAAGAAGGGGTTCGAGTTCAGCTTCCAGTTCGCAATCGATGGCAAGAAAGCCAAGCTGACCGATTTCAAAGGCGAAGAGGCCGAAGGGGCGAAAGCCGTCGTCGAAGGCGAGTACGAATCGAAGCCCGATTGAATGAGTGAGTGTAAAAAAGCCCAGGGACGATCGTCCCTGGGCTTTTTCGTGGACTTTTCGTCGTTTACCCCACGAACACGCCGCCGGTGAAGCCGCTGACTGCGTCGAAGTCGAATTGTGCGGTCGGCGTGCCACTTGCGGTGATGTTCTTCCCGAGGTAGCCCGTCACGCGACTACCGGCTGCTGCGCCGGAACCGACCACGAGGTCGGCTCGCGCATCGCCGTCGAGGTCTTTCACCGCCACGCGAATGCCACCGCGACTGTCGACGTTGCCGCCGAAGAAGTTCGCGAGGTTCGTTTGTGTGTTCGTGAGCAAGCTCTTGCCGTCGAACGCCAGCACCCGCGGGCCGCCACCGGGGCCGCCACCTGCGATGAGGTCGGCGAAGCCGTCGCCGTTGAGGTCGCCAGCGGTAACGAAGATACCGTTGCGAAGGGCTTGCTCGAAGGCGAAGAAGTCGCCGAAGATCTTGACGGGTGTGGTGCTGAGAGACTTGCCATCGAAGCCCGCCACCCGTGGCCCGCCGCCGAAGCCTGCGACCACGATCAAGTCGGCCACGCCGTCGCCGGTCATGTCGGCGATGGCCGAGCGTGCGCCACCGCGGAAGTTCACGTCGTCGATCCCGAAGAATCCGGCCACCTTCGGGAAGCTCACCGCCCCGCTATACACATCGACGCGCGGCCCGCCGCCTTCGTCCGGCGTAATCGCGAGGTCCGGAATCCCGTCGCCCGTGACATCGCCCGCCGAGACGTACACGCCACCTTTGAACGAGGCTTCAAACGGTGCGACATCGAACAGCACCGCTTGCGTTTTGCCGTCGAGAATCAGCACGCGCGTCGCAATCCCTGGCCCCGTCCCGACGATGAGGTCGGCGACTCCATCGCGGTTGAAGTCGGCGGTCGCCGTGCGAACGCCACCCGCGAACCCCGAGAACGGGGCGACGGTATAGCGTACCGATTTGTCCGCGTTGAACAGCGTGGCCGAGCCGCCACCGGCATCGGCACCGACTCCGAATTGCGGCACGTTGACGAGCACTTCGCGTTGGGTTGCCGTGGCACCGACTTCGACCGAACCGATGTCGATCGTTCCGCCGAAGCGACGTGGGCTGAAACCGCGTTGATCGACGACGAGCGTACTGGACGCAGCATTGTTGCCGAAGTTGATCAGTGGGCTGCCAGCAAGTGGGAGGCGGGTGAAGGTCGGGCCGCCGTTGGACTGGAGTGGTCCGAGTAGCGGATCGGCCGCAACGATGTTGGCGTTAACTCCCCCATTGACGAGGTTCGTGTTGGCATCCACGAAGGTAAAGAAATTGTTCTTGGAACCCGCGGCGAACGTGCCGCGCACATCGCGAGCCACGGAGTCGGCCGTGGTGTTATTCGCCACGACGCTGTTCGCCAGCGTCACCGTGCCGCCCTCCACGCTGACGCCGCCAGCCCGGTTCGCGGACACGCTGGTGTCCGAGTTGTTGGTGATCGTGGTGTTCACGACCGAGACCGTGCCGGCGTTCGTGTTGATCCCGCCGCCCGCCCCGGTCTGCGCGGTGTTGCCGTGGAACGTGGAGTTGGTGATCGTGATGGCGTTCGCCGCCGAGGAGACGTTCCGCAGACCGCCGCCGAAACCCTGCGCGGTGTTGCCCGAGACTGTGCTGTTCGTCAGCACGACGGTGCCGCTCAGTGCCCCGAGGAAACCGTTGTTGATCCCACCGCCGTTACCCGTCGTCGCCTTGTTGGTGGCGATCGTACTCGTGTCGACGGTTAGCGCCCCGACGTTGCGGATACCGCCCCCAGATCTGCCGGTCATGTTGTCCACGATAGTGGACCCGGTGACCGTCATGGTCGCAGCGTTCGTGAGGCCGCCGCCGTCTTCGGTCGCGGTGTTCAGCGTGACGGTGCTGCTCCGGATGGTGACGGTGCCGGTGTTGTTGAACACGCTGCCGCCCGCGCCACTCCCTACGCCGCCCGCCGCCGCAGTGCCGCCCGCGATGCCGCCAGTGCCACCGGTCGCGGTGTTCGTGCTAAGCGTGCTGCCGGTGATGGTGATGGTGCCGTCGTTAAAGATCGCCCCACCGAGACCCGCACCGCCACCGCCGCCGCCCGACCCGCGGGTGGCGAGGGTGGAACCGCCGGTGCCGCCGAAGTTGCCGGCCGCGCCGCCGGCCCGGGCAGGCGAGCTGGATGTACTTCCACCGCCGCCACCGCCGCCGAACCCGCCGCCACCGCCCGCACCATCTTCGCCACCACCACCGCCGCCGCCACCGAAGCCGCCGATCCCGCCGCCGTTATCCGTTGCATTGTCGTTCTCGCCACCGCCGCCGCCGCCGCCGCCGATGCCGCCGATGCCGCCGTTGGCTTCATCGCCCGCACCGCCACCGCCGCCGCCCAGACCGCCGGCCACGCCATCGATGTTCACAGCGCTACCGCCCGCGCCGCCGTTCGCCACCCCGCCCACGGCGGCGATGGCGTCGGCCGTGGTCCCGCCGCCGCCGCCGCCCACCTGCCCGGCGGCCTTGCCACTGACCCCGCTGCCGAAGAAGCCGCCGCCCCCTGCCCCGCCGTCGGCGTTGGTGTCCGCCGTGGTGCCACCGTTGCCGCCCATGCCGCCGCCGCCGCCGCCGCCGCCCGAGTCCGTGCCGGCGTTGTCCGCCCCCACGCCACCGCTGCCGCCCTGGGCCGTGTTGCCGCTCAGCGTGCTGTTCAGGATGGAGACGGTGCCCTGGTTGTAGATCGCGCCGCCGGCCCCCAGCCCGCCGCCGCCGCCGCCGCCGTCGTCGCCCAGGTTCGTGCCGCCGTTGCCGCCGCGCGCCAGGCCGTTGCTCAGCGTCACGCCGCTGATCGTCAGGTTCCCGGCGGTCGAGACGTAGAACAGGCGGAAGTTCGGGGCCGCGCCGCCGCGTGCAATCGTCTCGCCGCCGCCCGTGATGATGATCGTACTCGTCACTTCCAGCGCGTTCGGGCCGAACTGCGTGCCGCCCATCGTGAGCAGCGAAATCGTCCCCCCGACCGCCGCACCCGCAAACACAATGCTGTCCGCACCCACTGCGGCGTTGGCATCGGTGACCGCCTGCCGCAGGCTACCGACGCCCGTATCGGCGAGAGTCGAAACCGTAAACGTCGCCGGCACGTCGCGGCATTCGAGGAGTTCGACGCCGAGGAACCGTCGGCGTTGCGGTTGGCGAACGCGAGGGGGAGGATTGCGCATTGTGAGCCTCAAAGAAGGGTGGGTACAGAAGCAGGTTGGGCAGACCTGCGCGATTGCGTCTGTCACATTAATTGGTAAATATGACAATTGCAAATGAAATTTGAAAAATTGTTTCAGTGGGATGCGTTGCCACGTGCAGGCATCACTCGTCGTTCAAGTCTTTCCAATCGACGCCGAGTTCCTTGGCGAGTTGCTCGAGGTCGGCACCGAGTTTCCGAAGGGTTTTGCGGGCGCGGAGTTGTTCGTCGGGTAGCTTCGATACGGCGAACGGCTTGATCTTGTCGGCCCGATCGCGGGCATCGAGTTCGCCGAGCGCGGTGATGGCGTGGCCGCGAACGACGGGTTCGTCGTCTTTCAATTTTTCGCACAATACGGGGATCGCCTTCTCGCGAGTTGCAGGCGAACGACGGCCATCGACTTCGAGTACGACAATCGCCCGCGAACGCGCCAGCGGGTCCGGCGAGTCGGTAAGCTCGATGGCGCGCAGCACTTCGCCCTCGCTGAGCGACGCACTTCTCGCGGCCTTGAATAACTCGCCCGTTTCGCGGAAATCGTTCGACGAAGCGCGTGCGCCGCGCGATGGCGCGAAGTAGTACAACCCGCCACCGATGACGGCGAGCAACAGGAACACGAACGCGAGGAACGAAGCGGGTTGAAAGAACTTCTCGCCGAGTTCGGGAACGGGTGGCGGAGGCGTCATGGCTTTCTTTCTTATGTAGCTGGCCTCTATGAGGCCGGTGGGGAAGGCCGCCTCTCCTCGATTGTCAGGCTTCCGGGGTCACAGACCCCAGCTACAACAGCTTCCGGGGTCACAGACCCCAGCTACAACAGAACAAACCAAGTACCATTTGACGTCATGGTGTGGCATCCGTGGCAGCAAATCGAGCCTGAATCGCAAGCCAAACTTCGGCAATCACTTTTTGCGTGGCCGCCTGAAGCACCGTTCGCGGGACCATCTTCAACAACCCCGTAACCGCCACGGTGTCGGCCGTCCACGCGATCTCGGTCGTATCGTCGATACCGCGAAATGCGAGTGTCGTATTCGTGGTGCTACTCGCGCCACTGCCTTCCGAAAGCATCTGAAACGACACCGATCGTTCGGGCTTACGTTCGACGACCGTCAACGTCACGCGCAATGTGCCACTCAGAAACGCGAGGCTCGAACGTTTGTTACAAGTCGCTACATCCGCCGTCGCAACGACACCTTCCGCATCCGGCAAACACGCAACGAGAAACGAGGCATCGGACAGCCGCGCGAAAGCAACGGTCAGCGAGGCAGGCAGAGTTTCGGTGCCAGTGAGCATGGGGACAGTATACGCCCGAATCGCTTCGCTGTTTTAATTGTGGCACAGCCTGTGCCACAATTGCTATTCGGTTGGAATCAGGTCTTTTTGGGCCGTCGTCGTTTGGGCGAGTTCGGCTTCCGCATGATCCTCGGCCAGCGTGAGGAACTCGAAGGTGAACGGGTCTTTTAGCGTTTCGCGCGCGAGATCGGACGTGATTGCGGGAAGTGCCTTCAATTGTCTCGCAGGCTGCGAGACAATTGAAGCTCTGGCAGCGTCTACCAAGCGACAAAACAGTTTCGATTAATACTAAAGTGGCAGTTTGAGACGCGAAAACCGAAAAAAACACGCCAAAACACGGTTTTGGATCCTCCGCAATTGTGACACACGTTAGCATTTATGATATCCTGACCAGTTGGTGTTTGCTTAACTGAACCGAGCAGAAACGGCGTTGCGTACTATGACACACTTGCTGAAGCCCACCATGAGCAGCGGTTCAATCTGGCGGAGGTGGGATCCACATCTTCACGCGCCCGGCACACTCATGAACGATCAGTTCAAAGGCGATTGGGAGGGCTACATATCAGCGATTAACAGTACCACGCCATCTGTCGAAGTTCTCGGTATCACCGATTACTACTCAATCGAGACCTATAAAACCGTCCTTAAGCTCCAGCAAGCCGGCAAATTGCCCGCCGTGAAACTCGTGTTCCCAAACGTTGAGATGCGACTGGAGATCGCAACTGACAAAAACAGAGGCGTAGATATACACTTGTTGTTTTCCCCGGACGATCCTGAGCACGTGACCCAGATAGAGCGAGTACTTTCAAATCTGAAGTTCATCCACAAAGGAATTCCGCACAACTGCAATCAAGATGGATTGCACGCACTAGGAAAAGCCTTTGAGCCTACGCAAACAAATCGGCATGCCGCGATTTGTGTGGGGCCAATCAGTTCAAGGTAACGCTAGACAAATTACGGGACTTATTCAACAACGATGCGTGGATGCATACTAACTGCCTTGTGGCAGTTTCTGGTGGATCGAATGACGGCACCCCAGGCATGAAGTCCAACGATTCGTTTGCTGCCGCGCGCCAAGAAATCGACGCATTCGCGAAGATTGTCTTCTCCCCAAATTCAAAGAGCCGTGAATTCTGGTTGGGCCAGAATCCGAGTCGCGACAGCGCAACATTCGACCGTGATTTTGGCGGAAAGAAGCCCTGCCTTCATGGCTGTGATGCTCATGATATCGCCAAAGTTCTTAAGCCCGACCAAGGCCGTATATGCTGGATCAAAGGCGACCCAACCTTCGATGCCCTTCGACATGCGTTGCTGGAACCGGCAGACCGTGTCTCGATCGGTCCGGTGGCACCGTCAAGAGATGATCCAAGCTCATGTGTGGCTCGCACACGCATCGATAATGCGCCCTGGATCGCGACTCCCGAACTGAATTGGAACCCTGGTCTAGTGGCGATAATCGGTTCTCGCGGTTCCGGAAAGACGGCACTGGCCGACATCGTTGCGCTCGGTGCAAACGTCCAGTCTTCGCATAATTTCCAGTCGTCTTTTCTGCACCGTGCCTCAAAGTATCTCTCAAACGCGACCATCAATCTCGAATGGGGCGATGCCAGTACTGCTTTGGCTCCGCTCATCGCCGATGAATCCTCTACTCCACGAGACGGACCAGAACAGGTTCGATATCTGTCCCAACAATTCGTGGAGCAACTCTGCTCGGCTCAAGGTCTCGCCGGAGAACTCCGCAAGGAAATTGAGCGAGTCATCTTCGAGTCAACGAATGAACGACTCAACACCAAATCGTTCGAGGAGCTTGCAAGCCTGTATTTAGAGCCAATCCGAACCGGACGAGCCGCCACTCGCGAAACGATCCGCGAGATTTCTGCGAAGATCGTTTCCGAGGAAGGTATGCTTCAGAAACTCCCGAGAATGAATGGTGACCAAAAGGAACTCACTACTTCTACTGTATCTTCGTGCTTTCTTGCCGCAAGGAATTGTGGGATAATCGTTTGCATTCGCTCGCGTTTTACGGGAGTCCGTCATGGACGAACGATTTTCACTGCGATTGCAAGAGCTGTTAGAAGGTGCCGTCTGCGGTCCCGAGGTCACGGCGGGGATCCGGGATCATCTCGTCGAGTTCCTCAAACCGTACATTGCAGGCTACGACGTGACGGCGCAGAAAACACACATGCACGAGTACGTGCAGGGACTGATCTCGAAGCTCGCACGCAAGACCGGCGAGGGCATCGCCTACTTCCACGATCACGGGCGACAAGGCCTGCAAAAGTTCATCGGACTCGCATCGTGGGACCACGCGCCGCTCCTCCAGACGCTCGCGAAACAGGTGGGCGAACGGATCGGCCGAGCGGACGGCGTCATCGTTTTCGATCCGTCGGCGTTCGCCAAAAAGGGCACGAAATCGGTCGGCGTGGCGCGGCAGTGGAGCGGTCGTTTGGGCAAAGTCGAGAACGGCCAGGTCGGCGTGTTCATGGGCTACGTTTCGCAAAAGGAGCACGCCTTGGTCGGCGTGCGTTTGTACCTTCCGAGAGAGTGGACGGACGATCGCGCGCGATGCATCGAAGCGGGCGTGCCGACCGGGACGAAGTTCCG
>JAYVXI010000041.1:0-8151 GCA_043785305.1 Limnoglobus sp.
CGAGGTCGATCGGCACGTAGCTCCAATCTCATTTTGGGCTCGGACCAAGCACGGCAAACGCCGTGCCGAACGCGATAGGGACAAGCCCGGTGGCTCGTAGCGGCTGTAGAGTTTACGGGATGGCAGGGAATTCGAGCTTGTTCAAAAACAGCATCCCTCGGTCGCCGTGTTGGTGGAGTTGCTCGAGCATGAACTCCATGTCGGGTACGATCACCTTCGGTTTGTAGCCGTTGGGTTGCTGGCTGTTGATGCTGACGAGCACCGGTTTGGTCCAGTCGATCATGTCGCGTTCGAGCCAGACGATCACGTTCTTGAGGCCGCGCGTCCGGATGCGGATCGAGTTCCCTTGCAAGATATTCGCTTCGATCTCGGCAGGGATGAAGTTCTTGGTCGGGCTGTTTTCGAGTAAGTTTCCTTTCGCAATTGAGTCGGTGCCGACCCAGTAGAAGCGGTTGTCTTGGTGCCGCATCGTCTGCCAAGCTTCCATTTTGAAGTTGTTCAATCGTAAGCTCGCGGTGCCGCGGACGCGCTCCTTGCGGCTCATCCAATCGAACATGATCGGCACTTCTCCCGCGAACCATTCGAGGCCACGACCGCGATAGACGGTGGCGATGGCGGGGAACCCTTGCGGCATACAGAACTCGAATAGTCGGCGCACGTTCTCGAACGAATTGCCCGCGATCGCCCCGATCGAAATGTACATCGGCAGCTTCTGGCAGTTCCGCCAATAATCCATGAACATTCCTTGCATCTTCGGGTTCGGCCCCATCGCGCAGACCCCCGCGAACAGGTCCGGATGCGATGCGCCGACGTCCATCGCGAAGTTCGCACCTTCGCCGAAGCCGAACAGGAACACGCGGTTATTATCGACGCGGTAGTGCCGTAACAAACTGCGCAGCGTGGCAGTCACTTTGAAGTGCTGATCGCCCACCCAGTCGTACGGCTTGTCGAAGTTGTTCGCCCAAACGGGTGCCGCGATGATATAGCCATTGCGGTCGGCATCGGCGGCCAACATGCTCACGAGTTGCTCGGCGGGCGTCGTATGGTGCGACATCGCGATTAGCACCGGATACTGCCGCCCGTGGTGGTACTCGGCCGGCAGGCGAATCATGTACTCGACGCCGCTCGAAGTCTCTGGAATTGCTCCCGTGGTGCGGCGATACACGCCGTTCGCGACGACGCGGCTCGGTGGCACGAGCGTGCCAGACGGTGCGGCGAGGTTCTCCGGTTTCGGCGGGGGCAACGAGGAAATCAGCTGCGCGAGGACATCGGGCGTGACGGGTTTGCTCAGCTTCTGCATCTTGGCGTAAAGTGCGCGTCGACTATTGAGAATGTCTTCGTTTTGGTAACTGAGCAGCAGTTCGCGCCACTGCCAGAAGCGGGTTGCGGTCGCGACGTTTTTCTCCGCGCCGTTCTTGCCCATCAGCCAACCGCTGACCGCCATCGCGACGAGTTCCTCGGGTTTGTCCATCGGCGACTGACCCGCTTTTCGTCGTCGTTCCGCACTCTCGGCGAGGCCGACGAAGAAGTCGATGCGGCCAATCGAATCGGGGTGTAGTTCGCTGAAAACTTGCTCGCCCGCTTGGCAGAGTAGCAGGTTATCTTCGGATTTCGCTTTGAAGACTGCCGGTTGCGTGATGCTGCCGAACGCGGCCAGTAATGGCACGACATCTTTCGCGTTCGACAGTTCATCGAGCGATTCGCGAAGGAGCCGTTGGCCTTTCTCGAACTTCGGTTGCACGATCTCGATTTGGGCTTTGAGCAAGGTGAAACGGTTGATCGCGTCGGCGTCGGCGCGTTTGACATCGAGCGCGCGAACCGCAATGTCGGCCGCGGCGTACCGACCGGACCGCATCGCCAATTCGAGTTCGTCGACGATCAACTTCGATTCGGCGTTGCCGATCTCGATTTGCAACTTGTCGAGCCGGGCGGCCTGTTCTTTCGGCCATTCGCCGGGAATTGCTTTCTTCGCGGCTTCGATCTCACTTTTCGCAAAGTCGATGTACCCCGCACTCTTCATGAACGTGGCGATGTCGAGCCGCTTGCCCGCATCGGGCACGCCGTCTTTTTCTTCGAGGCTCGGGTGCGTCGATAGCATTTTGCTGAGGAATTGCGGCGAGAACTCGCGCGTGTCGAAGTACGGGTACCAGCGATGGCTCGTCGAAGCGATGGCGATGCGCTTCGGGCCGATCGACGCGATGACCTGCGAGATGATCTGGAAGTTCCCGCCACCCGTTTTCACATCGATATTTCGCTTCCAATTTTTGTCGAAGTCGGCTGCCGTGAAGTTGCCGAATGGCAACGGGTTGCCGCTCTTGAGGCGAACTTCGCGGTTGTATTCTTTGTTCTCGGGGTCGCCTTTGACGTTGTCGATCGCCTTGCCAACTTGCTTCTGATGCAGGCTGAAGAGGATCCACTTCGCACCATCTTCGACGATGTCGAATCCCTTCGCGGCCGGGATGTTGACCGTGATGCCGTTTTCGCCGTCGTTGATCGTTTTCTGTTCTTTGAACCGTCGCCCTTGGATCGTGAAGCCATCCTTAAAGATGACGACATCGACCGCCGACGCTGTCGTCGTGGCGATGGCCAGCACGCCGAACGCCATCGCCGCCAGCACCCGACGGGGGAACCTGCGTGTCGAATTCTCAGATGTCATGTGCGATTCCTTTCCGGTTCACGTTTCCACTCAGCGGCACCCCAGGGGTACGACGAAACGTCTAACCCTGGGCTATAAGATGGAACCCCGTTGGGGTAAAGACATATCCCCGAATGCCGCTTGCGTCGATTATTGCAGACGGTCCCAACAATCTTTCATCGAATCCGTTACGTTTCCAACTGAACGTCGCGAAAAAATTCATTCTCGATTTGTGTTGGGGCCTTTGGTGATTAAACTACAAACGCGACAACCGACAAAATGTTGGAGACGAGTATGCCCATTCAGTTTCGTTGCCCGGCCTGCGAACGGACGCTCTCGATTGCGCGCCGGAAGGCGGGGACGTCGGTCAAGTGCCCGCAATGCGCGGCGATGGTGATGGTGCCCGCGATGGCGGGCGTGGCGATCGAAACGACCGAACCGGCGAATCAAAAGCGATTGCCCGTCATTCAGCCGGAAATCGTGAATAAGCCGAACCACGCACCCTCGAAAGTGAAATCGCGAGCGAATTCGCAGAATGCAACCAAAGAGAAAGTGGACTCCTTGCCACTTTTTGAGCGCCCCGATTTCGAGTCGCTGTTGAACCCGGCGTTGGCTCAAGCCAAAAACGAATCGCAGCGGAAAGCCCGACCGGAAGAAAACGCAACACCCGCACCCGTCGCAACGCTCGCGCCCCTACCGCTGCCCAGCGAACCCGAGCCATCGAAACCGGTGGCCATCGACAATCACCTGGTGATGTCTCGCCGAAAACTCGCGATGATCGCCATCGCGATAGCCGTGCTGATCGGCATCTCGTTCGTGGCCGGTTACTTCCTCGCGTCGGCCACGTTGCCACCTAAGAAGACCACGAATACCGAAGCGGTGGCTTCGTAACCGTGGGGCACGTTTCTTACGTGCCAGTATTTGTAAGACACGTTGAAAACGTGCTCCACTTTAATCGTCAATCCTCGAAGCGGATCAGCAAGTCGCCGCCTTCGACTTGCGTTCCGGGTTTAATCAGCACCTCGGCGACTTTCGCGGTGCGTTCGGCGTACAGCGTCGTTTGCATTTTCATCGCTTCCATCATTAACAGTTTCTGCCCGGCGGCGACTGGCTCGCCGGCTTCGACCATTACGGCCACCACCGAACCGGGCATCGGGGCGGCGACGTGTTTCGGGTTGCCGACCTCGGCTTTCTTGCGCGTCTGGATGGCGGTCCCGGTGAGGCTTTGATCGTAGATCAGCACTTCGCGCGGCTGGCCGTTGAGTTCGAAGAACACAGTGCGTTTGCCGTCGATTTGCGGATCGCCGACGGTCAGGAACTTGATAATCAGCGTCTTGCCGGGTTCGATTTCGACGCTGACTTCCTCGCCCTTTTGCATCCCGAAAAAGAACGTCAACGTCGGCAGCACGCTGACGTCGGAATACGCGTTTAAGTGGTCGATAAAGTCCGCAAATACCTTCGTGTACAGCAAGTGCGATGAAATATCTTGCCCCGTCGGTTTGCGTTGCAGCTTCGGTTCGAGGAGCTTGCTCGCCGCTTCAAAGTCGGCGGGGGCGAGGCTCGCACCGGCGCGTTCGGTCAGCGGTTTCTCGCCGCGGAGCACGCGGGCTTGGAGTTCCTTCGGGAAGCCGCCGGGCGGTTGGCCGAGGTACCCTTGGAAGAATTCGCGAACCGATTCGGGGAAGGAAATCTCACGTTTGCCCGCGAGCACATCGGGTGGCGTGAGGTTGTTCGAGAGCATGAACAACGCCATGTCGCCGACGACCTTCGAGGTCGGCGTGACCTTCACGATGTCGCCGAACATCGCGTTCACCGACGCATACATTCGGCAGACGTCTGGCCAGCGATCCCCGAGGCCGAGCGACTTCGCTTGCTGCATCAGGTTCGTCGCCTGCCCGCCCGGCATCTCGTGCAAATACACGTCGGCGGTGGCGGCCAACTGCCCCGCCTCGAACGGTGCGTAGTAACGACGCACTTCTTCCCAATACAGCGCCGTCTTCTGGAGTTCATCGAATGACAGCCCGGTGTCGCGGTCGAGGTAACGCATACTTTCGACGAGTGCGTTCAAGCTCGGTTGGGACGTCACTCCCGACATCGGCGCGAATGCGCAATCGACGATGTCCACGCCTTCGTCGGCGGCCATCAGGTACGATGCGATCTGCCCGCCCGCCGAATCGTGCGTGTGGAAGTGGATCGGCACGTCGATCTCCGCACGCAACGCCTTCACTAGCTTCTTCGCGGCATACGGCTTCAACAGCCCCGCCATGTCCTTGATCGCCAGGATGTGCGTACCGGCTTTAACGAGTTCCTTCGCGAGAGACACGAAGTAATTCAGCGTGTACTTGTCGCGTTTCGGGTCGAGAATATCGCCCGTGTAGCAGATCGCCGCCTCGGCAATTGCATCGGTATCGCGGACCGCATCGATCGCCAATCGCAAGTTCGGCATCCAGTTGCACGCGTCGAAAATGCGGAAAATATCCATGCCCGCCTGTGCCGACTCCTTCACGAACGCCTTCACCACGTTGTCCGGGTAGTTCGAGTACCCCACGGCACTCGCGGCCCGCAACAGCATCTGGAACAGGATGTTCGGCACGCGCTCGCGCAGCTTCGCCAAACGATCCCACGGCGACTCTTTCAGGAACCGCATCGAGGTATCGAACGTCGCCCCGCCCCACATTTCCAAGGAGAAAAAGTCCGCATGCCTTCGTGCGTATTCGGAGGCGACATGCACCATGTCGTACGTTCGCATTCGCGTGGCTAACAGCGATTGGTGCGCGTCCCGCATCGTCGTGTCGGTAATCAGCAACCGCTTCTGATCGCGTACCCATTTCGCGAATCGCTCGGCACCGAGTTCCTTGAATGTGTCCCGCGTGCCCTTCGGGAAGCCGACCGGTTTCGCGGGCGTGAGTTGGCTGACGGGTATCACGTGGAAAGGCACTTCGCCCTTGCCCGCACCGAGATCGGGACGAGGCTTGTCCTTCACCTCCGGATGCCCGTTCACGATGATGTTTGCGATGTACGCGAGCAACTTCGACGCGCGATCTTGCCGATTCTTGAACACGAACAGTTCGGGCGTTTCGTCGAGAAACTTCGTCGTTACCGAGCCATCGAGGAACTTTGGGTGCGTGATTAGGTTTAGCAAAAACGGGATGTTCGTCTTCACGCCCCGCACGCGGAACTCTTGCAAACAGCGTTCGGTTCGGCGTGCGGCATCGATGAACCGGATGCCGGAGGATGTCACCTTTACGAGCAGCGAATCGTAGAACGGCGTGATGACGGCCCCGCCGAACGCCGTCCCCGCATCGAGCCGAATCCCCGCGCCACCCGACGAACGATACGCCGAAAGACGACCATAATCGGGCGTGAAGCCGTTCGCGGGGTCTTCGGTTGTCACCCGGCACTGGATCGCGAACCCGTTCACCTTCACCGCCGATTGATCGCCGAGGCCGATCTCCGGGTCGGACAGTTTCACACCCTGCGCGATCAGAATTTGCGAGCGAACGATGTCGTAGCCGGTGACGACTTCCGTGACGGTATGTTCGACCTGAATTCGCGGGTTGACTTCGATGAAGTAAAACTGATTCGTGTCCGCATCGTAAAGGAATTCGACCGTGCCCGCGTTGTCGAGGCCGACCGCGCGGCCGACCTGAATTGCGGCATCGAGAATCGCTTTGCGCACATCGGCCGGGAGGTTCGGCGCGGGAGCGAGTTCGACGACCTTTTGGTGCCGTCGCTGGATCGAACAATCGCGTTCGTAGAGGTGAACCAGTCCGCCGTGTTTGTCGCCGAGGAGTTGGACCTCGATATGCTTCGCGCGCTGAACGAGCTTTTCGAGAAAGACATCGGAAACGCCGAACGCGGCGGCCGACTCCTTCTGTGCGGACTCGATGGCATCCGCGAGTTTGTCGGCGGAATACACCGGTCGCATCCCGCGGCCCCCGCCGCCCATCGCCGCCTTCACCATCACGGGATAGCCGAGTTTCTCCGCCAACACTTTCGCATCGTCGATCGACGACACCGGCTTGTCACTGCCCGAGAGAATCGGGACGTTCGCGAGCTTTGCAATCGCGCGTGCCGAGACTTTATCGCCGAGTTGGCCGAGAATCGTCGGGTTCGGGCCGACGAACGCGATATCTGCTTCGTTGCAGGCCCGCGCGAAGTCCGCATTCTCGGACAGGAACCCATAGCCGGGGTGGACCGCATCGACGCCGACGTCTTTGGCGAGCGCCACGATGCTCGGAATATCGAGGTACGCGCGAATCGGCTCGCCGGGATTGCCGACGCGATACGCTTCGTCGGCCTTGAACCGGTGCAGTGCGAAGCGGTCTTCGTGCGAGTAAATCGCTACGGTGCGGATGCCGAGTTCGTGCGACGAACGGAACACGCGGATGGCGATTTCACTACGATTCGCCACGAGCAATTTCTTGAACGGCTTCGACGGTACACTCGACATCGACAGTCCTCAACACGGGTGGTCGTTTGCGTCGATGATACGAATTCGTCGAATATCCGCAAACCGATGAAACGACGCCAAAAGCGAGAGGATTTTGGGCAGGCCGAACGCCACAGGTGATGTTACGGAAAACGGGTGGAGTACAAGGGGAAATTGAGGGGCAGGCGGAGCTTGTTAGCGCAACCGCGACCTCCGAACTATCACAGAATGAATCACACCAACCGCCGCCCCGACGGCTAAGCCCACCCTGATGCCGAGGAAGGTGCCACCGTATCGGGTCAGCATCTGTTCATCGAGTGTTCCCTGACCCTCGGGTAGTTGCGGATATAGCCAAGAACCCAACGCGGTGCCGACCAGCGAGCCAACGCCACTTCCTGCGGCCGCAAACCGGATCGTACGCCAGACACTACTCGATAGTTTCTGCGGCTGCTCCATCATTTGCACCCTCATGAGACCAAGTGAGCAATCTATTCCACTGCGGAAATCATGCACCTGCGTGGACCGAAGTGTCTGATTCGGAATTTTCATCGATGCATGCCGAGATGCCTGTCACGTCGAAGAACATCGCCATTGCGGATAGTTGCGCCGTGCCGCTGTCGAATCGGAATCGTACGCCGTCGCCCCATTTCTCGATCAGCAGGTCGCCGACATTTGTGGTACTCCAGCCTGAGAGCACCACTTGTTTCAGGGAGCTACAGAATCGCAATCTAGCGAAGGCCATGTTCGCACCAACCGTTCAACGTGGCGAGGGCCTATCGGGAAAGCGTGGCAACTCGACGACCAGTTCGAGCGTCGGCCCATCGCGATGCAGCATGACAGAATGGATTTCGACCCCGATCAACTGCGGTGGGTGGGTGTAATAGGCCAACACGACGCGCGGGTTATGTGCCAGTTCCCACCACATCAGAGCCTCGTTTTGAAGTTCATTCCGTAACATCAGGCGAATTCCGCACTCGTTCGGCAGCCGCCCCAGGAACTTAGTGCAGCCTGCCTCCGCCAAATCGCGTAAGTCTTGCGCCTGAAATACTTTGCGAATATTATTGTGACAAACGAATCTCCGCAG
>JAYVXI010000042.1:0-23663 GCA_043785305.1 Limnoglobus sp.
AAGCGAGGTCGAGCCTCTTCGAGTACATCGAAGTGTTCTACAACCGCGAACGCCGTCACTCCTCGCTGGGGTACGTGGCCCCAGCGAAGTTCGAAGGTAGCGAATACTCCTAACTGACGGTCCGTTTTCCGTGGGGAAGTCCAATCTCGGCGCATCCACGATCCGGCCCCGCAAGGCAACGCCGTGAAGGATTATTTCGCTTGTCACGGCGTCAGAAGTCTCACGACTTCCGCTACAATGCGATTCTGACGTAGTCGAAGTCGTGAGACTTCGGGACGCAGGAAGTCACGGCGTCAGAAGTCTCACGACTTCCGCTACGAAGCGATTCTGATGTAGTCGAAGTCGTGAGACTTCGGGACGCAGGAAGTCACGGCGTCAGAAGTCTCACGACTTCCGCTACGAATACAAGAAAAACACGCCAATTTGGAAATCCTTCAATGCGTTGCCCGCAAGGGTTGCGGGGAATCGGCTCAGTGATGTCGAATGATGCACGTTGGTTACGAGAGTTTCCGCTCCGCGCTTCGCTACGCAAAGCCTACGCGGCGCGGCTAAACAGCGCAACTTCAAAAAACGCAAGCAAGGGGAACCCGCGCAAAACTCCATGCTGTGCCTCGAACGTGGAATCCGCACACCTTGCGGGCTAGCACGATAACACGCCTTGCTGATAGGCCATCTTCGTTTAGCTGTAAACAACAGTTGGCAGCAGAAAGACCCGGTGCGGTGGTGAACGAAAGTTGGCAGAACCAATGGGGCGTGATGAAGTTGGCTGATTTTCGCGCCCACATGACGCTCCAGGAAGTCGACCCGTCTCACCTGCCGATAGGTAGCCACCGCCTCGCCGAGTTCCGACGACAGTTGCAGCCGACCGACGTGTTTTATTACTACGACAGTGACCCGGAGGAGTGGGACCGCGGGATGGGGAGCGCGGGCTACGCCATCGTGCGGGACGGCGAGTTGTTCGATACGTTAGTGATGCGGATGAACTGACGACAGACATAGACACGCATAAACGATAGTTCGGTCGCAGAGGTGCTCGATGGGGCCGACGTGCGAGGTGCTACTGGAGGCCGACGACGGGGCAGCGCTCGACAGGATCGATGTCGTGCTGGCTGCCGCTGCGTGTCGCATCGAGAGGACGCGAAAGGGCCGGGTATGGGACGTGTGGGTAGACGGCCGGCCAGTTCACATATCGGTTACCGGGACGCCACCCGCGGTGGCGCTTTCCGCCGGGTGCAACGAACCGGCTGACTTCGACGTGCTGAGGCGGCTCGCAAGTGACTTGGCGACGGCGTTTGGTGGGGTTGCGTCTGAGCCAATCAAGTAACTCAGTCGCCAAGCTTATGCGATAGAGGAAGCCTGAAATGCGGCTGGTTCCGCTAGAATACGACGCCTTGGTCCGGCATAGCGTGTCCCCGCCAATCGCACGATTCGTCACGGCCAAGCATCACCCGATCCGGGAGTTTCAGATCTTCGTGCAACCGGTGGAAGAAATATGGGACTACAACGTGCCGGTGGACGCCTCCGATGTGATCGGTCTGTGGGGCGACAACGCCGACGTTTGTGCTCGCTGGACTCGGGCGGGCCAGAATGAGTTCGTCAACCTGTACCACGACGACCCCGAACACACCGTGGTGGCGTGGTCCGAACAGGGGCTTCTCGCCGATTTGGCCCGTAGATACTTCGAGTTCCTCGGCTGGCACGACGAGGCGGCAAGCCGCACCCGATACGAGGCGTTCTGCGAGTACATCGGGTTTCGACACGCCGCAGCGTTGGAGTCATACATGGCTGTGGACTCGCATACAACCGACTTTTTCGCCGAGTTTCGTTCGCTGTTCGGACGGCTGCCATAGCAACGAACCCGAAAATTGGTGGCATCGCGTTTCGCGGAGATGTACCATCGCAACTGCGGATTGGGATAAACAAATGTTCGGCGACGGAAGGAGAAACAGATGGGCGGAACCGAAGTGGTGTGCCGTTTCCGCCCCAGCCGAGGTATCATTCCGCTTGTGTTCGTCTGTGGGCTGCCATTCGCTCTGTTCGCCGTATACGCCCCGTGGGCAGCCGGCCCGTGGCAACTTGGCTGGTGGGGAGGCCTCGTGATGGCCGGGGCGGCGACACTCTGCTGTGCCATCGGCCCGGCCCTGCTGCTCACGACCGCGGTGACGGTCGGCCCCAGCGGGCTGCTCAAGTCCCCGTGGTGGAACTCGGGGTTCGCGATCGAGTGGCCGCGGGTCGAGTCGTGGTCGGTAGGCCGGCAAGACGCCCAAGACGCCCAAGACGCCCAAGTCGTCCGGTTCCGGATAGCCGGGTGGCATCGGGAGGCGATCGTATTCGACAGCGAGGTTGGGCACCCAGGATTCGTCGCGTTCGTAGCCTCATTGCGGGCAGTCGCCGGGGACCGTGAGGTCGATGCAGAGCCATGCGATTTAGCAGACGGCGGGGTATGATTCGTTTCTGGCGACGTTAGCTCACCGCTGCCGAGCTTTATCATTCGGCCAAGAGATCGCAATCATGGGTTGGGCTTCTGGATACATCGAACAATTGCGGGGCGGGGCGACGGTTTCGTTCCGGCCGCGGGGCAACTCCATGTCTGGCAAGATCGAGTCGGGGCAACTCTGTACGGTGGTGCCGGTCGAACCGGCTACGCTTCAAAAGGGCGACATCGTGCTTTGCAAGGTCAACGGAAAGGAATACCTTCACCTGGTCAAGGCGGTCCAAGGGGCACGCTTCCAGATCGGGAATAACCGCGGTGGCATCAACGGCTGGGTCTCGGCGGGAGGAATCTTTGGTCTGCTGATCCGCGTCGAGGCGTAATCGATACCACGAGCGGACTGTAGGTGTTTTTGGCCCCTTCGTTGTTGCGGATCGCTTTTTTCGTCTAACGAACGAACGATTGCGGGTTTATACTGTGAGTGTCGTTCCCACCACGTCTCGTGCGGAAAGGGGGCCGGTTATGGCCCAGGCTGTTGTCGATCCGGCGGAACTGCGACGTTTTGCCGTCAATCTCAAGCGATTTAACGCCGAACTGCAAACGAACCTCGCCGGGATTCACGGCCAACTCGTTTCGCTCGGGGATACGTGGCGCGACCAGGAACACGATAAATTTCGTGCCGAGTTCGAGTCGACGATTGCCGTGCTGGAACGGTTCGTCGAGTCCGCAAATATGCACATTCCGTTCCTGATGCGGAAAGCGGAGCGAATCGAAGAATACCTTCAGCAGCGATAACCGGAGGCGACGCGATGACTGTCGACGTGCGTTCGATCGATGCGCTGCGCGATTGGCTGGCCCAGGTGGCGAAGTACCGCGCCACGACGGCCGAGGCGCTATCGGGCGTGCAGATGGAAATCCGCCGCGGCTGCGACTGGGTGGCCGAACAAGGCCAGCTTTGGAGCCGGGCCGTGCGAACGTGCGAAGAGCAAGTCGTGCAAGCGAAGGCGGAACTTTCGGGGCGCAAATTCGCCGATTACTCGGGACGCGAACCCGATACGACGATCCAGGAACGAAATCTACGGCGTGCGCAGGCGAAACTAGAACATGCACACGAAATGGTCGCGAAGTGCAAATCGTGGGCGGGCCGCCTGCCGAAGTTGATCGACGAAACTTACAACGGTCGCGCCCGGAGACTGGGCCTGACGTTGGACGGCGAACTCGCTCAAGCGGTCGCGCACCTCGATCGGCGGATCGCGGCACTCGAAGCCTACGCGGGCCTCCGACCCGACTTCGCCCCCGCACCGTCGGCTTCGAGTTTGCCGAGTACAACGGGAGAAAGTGCATCATGAAATTCGGAGCCAACCGCAGCCAGTTGTACGATGCCCAGAAGACCGCACACGCGCAGTGGAGTATCGTGTGCGACCTCTGGACGGACATCGCCCGCCAAGAGTTCGACGAACAAACGTGGCAGCCGCTCGACCGCCAAGTCAGCGATGTTTTGCGGGCCATCGACCAACTGAGCGTCGTCTTTTCACAAGTTCGTAGCGAATGCGAGTTTCAATCGTGAGCCAACCAACCGGATCGTTCGACGAAAGTGAAGAGAACGCCAACATGCCCGTATCGTGGTTCCAACGCGAGCGATCTTCGTTCGCAAACCTGTTAAAGACGATTCGAGAACGTGCGGCATCGGAAGGGCAAATCGCGACGATCTTTCAGGCGACCGCCGATGAAGCCGAGAAAGAAGTGCAGCGTTCGCGTCGGCAAATTGCCACTTCGCGGAAGAAAGCCAGAAACGAACTCGACGAGAAATATCAACAAGAAGCCGCAGACTTTAGCGCGAAGTATGCCGGTCGGCAGAACGCCGCCGAGCGTCGTCGCGCGGATGCCTTGCGGCTGGCCGACGAGACGTTCGAAGACGCCGACGAAAAGACGCAAACGACGTTCAAGGATCGCCTCTGGACCATCGATTCCCTCGTCGAAGCGGCCGAAAAAGAAGCCCAGGACCACAATCAGAAGCTGATTCGACAAGTCGAGTTGGGGCGGAAGCAGCTCGAAACGACGTGGCAAAAAGCGCAGCCGTTTCTCAACCGCGTCGGCCTCGAACGCGCCGATGTCGAGTTCCCAGCCGACCGTTTACCCAGCCCCACGCAGACCGATGCGGAAGGCAAACTTCAGAAGTGCCTCGAAGATTGCGACGCTTCGAGCGCGAACGTCGGCACCTGTTTCTTCCCGAAACTCCTCGGCATCGGCGGGGCGATGGTGCTGACGATTCTTGCCGGGGCCATCGGCTTCGGCATCGGTTGGGGCGTCGGCAAAGAGATGAAAACCGGCGTAATTGGCGGCGTGGCCGGTGCGATCCTCGGCGGCTTGCTGTTATGGTTCATCGTGCGGGCGCTGGCACGCCGTCAGGTCCGCGATCGCGCGAATGCGCTCGGCGTCTATCAGGCTGAAGCCTTCCGCGCCGCGACGAGCCTCGACGATTACGCACAGGCGATGTTGGCCCGACAACGCAGCGAATTGAAACGTCGTCACGCGAACGACAAGAAGCGTACCGACGATCATTTTCTACCGCTCATCCATTCGATCGAACGGCAACGCGACAGCGACTACGACCGCATCGAGACGGAATACACCGACCGGCTGCAACTGATTGCGAACGATCGCGACCTCGAAACTCGTGCGGCCGAGGATCGCTATCAGACGACGGCGGGGCAACTCGAAGACGGCTTCGATGCGCAACTTAAAGAAGCCGAAACTCGATACGCAGAAAAAATGGGAAGTGCGACATTCTCGCGGAATGTCGCTTGGGACGCGATGGGCCGCAAATGGCATAATACGATTAGCGCGATTAGCACCGACCTCAGCGACGTACGCGATTCGGGTATCGCGGCGTTCCCGCGCTGGGCCGAACTGACACTGCCGAACCGCCCGCCCGTGACGCGCGTGCCCCCCGGTATTCGCTTCGGGAAGTGGAACGTCGATCAGTACGCCATCGCCGACGGGGAACCGAGCGACGAGCGATTGATGCCGGAAAATCCGGTACGCATGAAACTACCCGCATTCCTGCCGTTCCCCGATAAATGTGCGGTGCTGTGGAAGGCCGCCGACCGTGGCCGCGCCGCCGCCGTAAACTCGATGCAAGCGGTGATGTTGCGATTCCTGACGGGGCTGCCACCGGGCAAAGTGCGGTTCACGATCCTCGACCCCGTCGGCCTCGGCGAGAACTTTGCCGCGTTCATGAGCCTCGCCGATTACGATGAAAACCTCGTCGGCGCACGCATCTGGACCGAGCCATCGCAGATCGAACAACGGCTCGTCGACCTCACCGAACACATGGAAAATGTGATTCAGAAGTATCTGCGAAACCAGTACAAGAGCATCGAAGATTACAACGCCGCCGCCGGCGAAGTCGCCGAACCGTACCGCGTATTGGTGATCGCGAACTTCCCGACGAACTTCACGCCGGACACCGCACGCCGCCTGATTAGCATTATGAGTAGTGGCCCCGCATGTGGCGTTTGCACGCTCGTCAGCGTCGATACGAAAGCCGGTCTGCCTCGCGATTTCCGCCTCGCCGATCTCGAACAAGTCGCGTTCAACCTCGTGGAAAAGGACGGCAAGTTCGTCCCGCTCGAACCCGAACTAGCGGTGTTCCCGCTGACGCTCGATACCCCGCCCGACGGCGCGACCGTGGCCGCCACGATCCGTCGCATCGGCGAAGCGAGTCGCTCGGCGGCGCGGGTCGAAGTGCCGTTCGATTTCATCATGCCGAACAAGGACGCGATCTGGACCGGCAGCACCGCGAAGGGCTTCGACATCCCGATTGGCCGCGCCGGTGCCACCAAGCGGCAGATGCTCATGCTCGGGCGTGGCACCGCACAACATGCGCTCATCGCGGGCAAAACCGGATCGGGCAAGTCGACGCTCCTTCACGCGATGATTACGAACTTGGCCTTGATTTACAGCCCAGATGAAGCCGAACTGTACCTGATCGACTTCAAGAAAGGCGTCGAGTTTCGCGCATATGCGACGAGCCTGTTGCCGCACGCACGGGTGATTGCGATCGAGAGCGAACGCGAGTTCGGCCTCAGCGTATTGCAACGGCTGGACGCCGAACTGCGCGACCGCGGCGACCGTTTCCGCGCCGCCGGGGCCAACGACCTCGAAGGCTATCGCGAGTATTTGAAGTCGACTGGCAGCCCACTTGCAGTGCCGCGAATCTTGTTCATCGTCGATGAGTTTCAAGAGTTCTTCGTCGAAGACGACAAGCTCTCGCAAGAGTCCGCACTTCTGCTAGATCGCCTGGTGAGGCAGGGGCGGGCGTTCGGGTTGCACGTGCTGCTCGGTTCGCAAACGCTCGGCGGGGCCTACTCGCTCGCACGCAGTACGATCGATCAGATGGCGGTGCGAATCGCGCTCCAGTGTAGCGATGCCGACGCGCAACTGATTCTCAGCAAAGACAACAATGCGGCGCGGTTGCTGTCCCGCCCCGGCGAGGCAATTTACAACGACGCGAACGGCCTCGTCGAAGGCAACGACCCGTTCCAAGTCGTCTGGCTCGACGAAGATCGCCGCGAAACATTACTGACCGACATCCGCAATCGCGCGAACGGCAAATACCCGCCGCCACTGGTGTTCGAGGGCAACGTCGCCGCCGAAGTCCAGAACAATCGCTTGCTCGCGGAGGCACTCCAATCGAAGGCCGAAGTGCGCGTGCCCGTCGCGTGGTTCGGCGACGCGGTGGCGATCAAAGACCCCACTTCGGCAGCGTTCCGAATGCAATCGGGCGCGAACGTGCTGCTGATCGGCCAGCAAGAAGAATCCGCACTCGCACTGATGGCCACCGCGATGGCCAGCCTGGCCGCACAGGTGAAAGTGCCCGGTTTGTTCACCGTGCTCGATGGCACACCCGACGATTCCGACCATGCCGATTACCTGCGAAAAGTCGCCGCATCGCTCGGCTACCCCGATGCCAGTATCGACCGTGCGGGCATGGCGAATGCGCTGGCCGCACTCGCACAAGAGATCGAACGCCGACAACAGGGTGTCAGTACCGAGCGGGTACCGCGGTTCTTGTTCGTGCAGGGGCTGCACCGCTTCCGCGAACTGCGAAAAGCCGAGGACGATTTCGGATACGGCCGCAAGAACGATCAACCGAAAGCCGCCGGGGAACTGCTCGCAACGATCCTCAAGGACGGCCCCACGGTCGGCATTCACGCCATCGTCTGGTGCGACTCGCTGACGAACCTCACGCGCGCACTCGAACGACAAGCACTCAAGGAGTTCAGCCAGCGCGTGTTGTTCCAGATGAGCGCAACCGATTCGAGCACGCTGATCGACACCCCCGCCGCCAGCCGCCTCGGCCGCACGCGCGCGATCTTCGTGCAAGAAGACCTCGAACGCCCCGAGAAGTTCCGCCCCTACGGCTTACCCGACATGAAGTGGCTCCGCGAGATCGGTTCCGCGGTCGAATAACAGAAGTTTCGCCACTGCGTCGGGGATCGTATTGTTAGCCCGACGCGCCAGCGCGCCAGCGAGGGGAACCCCCGAAAATGCACATCATTGCAGAAACGATAACATTGCTTTCGCGCGCAAGCGCGGGTCAAAAACCATCACCCACACGAAAAGTCAAAGTCAAAAAATCGGAGACGATCCGACGTAAGTCGACTTTTGCATCGTGCGCAGAAGTGTCTCCAAGTGTCGTGAGAATGTCGTGGTCGGTCGATTTTGTGTCGTGCTCGGTCGATTTTATGTCGCGTCCGGTCGATTTTGTGTCGCCATTTGCGCCGATTCTCGAATCGACCCCTTTCGACATAACCCACGACAAGAGTTCGATATACGGAATACGGAACAGCGGATCGCGATCAAAAAGCCGCGATTTTGGGCCTCAAAAACCGGAAAAACACCCGAAAAAACGGTTTTGGAGCGTCCGCAATTGTGACTTACGTCGATTCCGAACGACAAAACGCACCCTCAACTTATCGCCGAAACGCGGCACAACTGGTAAGTTGTCTCGCGACACTCACTTTTTAAGGGAACCGCACTATGCGTCGCACTCTCTCTGCGCTGTTGCTCCTCACGGGGTTCGGAATGACTGCACTCGCTGACAAGCCGGGCGTTGGGCCGCAGTATCTCATGGAGACTTTTGGCACCATGCCCGATGGCAAAACCGTCGTTACCGGGTACACGCTCGTCAACAAAAATGGCATGAAGGCCAAGGTGATCGAGTACGGCGGCATCGTCACCGAACTGCACGTGCCCGATAAAGATGGCAAGTACGCCGACGTGGCGTTGGGCTTCGACAACCTCAAGGATTACCTCGCGGGCCACCCGTACTTTGGCTCGAACGTGGGCCGTTGCGCGAACCGGATCGCGAACGCGAAGTTCAGCATCGATGGCAAAGAATACACGGTCACGAAGCCCGGCGATGGCCCGCACACGCTGCACGGCGGCAAAACGGGCTTCGACAAAAAAGTCTGGAGATCCGAGCCATTCATGGGTGCCAGCGGCCCCGGCGTCAAGCTGATGTATACCAGCAAAGACGGCGAAGAAGGCTACCCCGGCAACCTGTCCATCGTCATGAGCTACACGCTGACGAACGAAAACGAACTGCGAATCGAGTATTCCGCGACCACCGATAAGCCGACGCTCTGCAACCTCGCGCACCACAGTTACTTCAACCTCGGCGGCCATGCTTCCGGTGAAATCCTCGGCCACGAAGTCGAAGTGATGGCGAAGAATTACACCCCCACCGACGATACGCTGATCCCCACGGGCAAGATTGCACCCGTTGCGGGTACGGTGTTCGACTTCACGAAAGCGACTGCGTTCGGCACGCGGATCAAGGAAGTCGGCGGCACACCGGTCGGTTACGATTTGAACTACGTGCTCGACGGGAAAGCGGGCGGTTCGCCGTTCCTTGCGGCCCGCGTCACCGAGTCGAAGTCGGGTCGTGTGCTCGAAGTTCACACCACCGAACCCGGCTTGCAGGTATACAGCGGCAACTTCCTCGATGCCACGAACAAGGGTAAGGGCGGTGCGGTTTACAAGCAGTACAACGGCTTCTGCATGGAGCCACAGAGGTTCCCCGACTCGGCCAATAAGCCCGAGTGGAAGGACGTATCGAACGCTGTCCTCCGCCCCGGCCAAGAGTACAAGCAAACGACGATCTACAAGTTCGCCGTCGCGAAGTAACGCCGACACTCGTTCGATTTCACGTGGCCGCGATGGCTCTCCCCATCGCGGCTTCGTCACGATTGGAGCAACCCGAACAAACGTCGCGTTTCGTCGGCGGATTCTGTCGAAGCACATTTCAATTCGCGACCGGCAGCGATACATATTCCAAGAACACACGTGGCCGAACAGGGCGTACGACGACATGGCCGAACCGGCGGACCGTTCCGCACTCACACCGATGATGCAGCAATACTGGGAGGCCAAGGACGCGCACCCCGGTATGCTCGTGCTATTTCGCAATGGCGATTTCTACGAGCTATTCGAGAGCGATGCCGAACTCGGCTCGCGGGTGTTGGGGCTGACGCTGACCAAGCGCGACAAGGAAATCCCGATGGCGGGGTTCCCCGTTCACAAACTGGAAACGTACCTCGGGCATCTGCTGCGTGGCGGGCACCGCGTGGCGGTGTGCGAGCAGATGGAAGAAGCGAGCCTCGGCAAGAAGATTATTCGCCGCGCCGTAAACCGCCTCGTGACGCCGGGGACGATCACCGAAGACGACTTGCTCGACCCGCGACGCCCGAACCACCTCGTTGCAGTATACAAATCCAAAGCGGGGATGTACGGCATCGCGTGGGTCGATCTGTCGTCGGGGTATTTCTCCGCATCGGATGCGACGCTGTCGCTGTTGCCCGATGAAATCTCGCGACTGAACGCCGCCGAGTGCCTACTGCCCGAGTCCGACCTCGACGCGATACGCACGGCATTCAACGGCAACATGCCGAAAGGCATCACGCCGCGGCCCGATTGGAATTTCGATCCGACCTCTGCCCGCGAAGCCCTTTACGAACAATTCCAAGTGACGACGATGTCCGGGTTCGGCTTCGACGATGCGCAACCGTGCCTCGTTGCGGCGGGTGCGATCATCGTCTATTTGCACGAGACGCTGAAGGCGAGCCTCGCGCACATTCGCCGGATTCGCCCGCACCGCACCGACGAGTTTCTCGTTCTCGACGAAGTGACACGGCGAAGCCTCGAACTGATCCGAACGCTTCGCGACAACACCCGCGATGGTTCGCTGCTCTCGGCGATCGATCGCACCGTGACGCCGATGGGTTCGCGGTTTTTGCACGATCAACTCCTTGCGCCGCTGAACGCAGCTGGCCCGATCACGGCGCGTCTCGATACGGTCGAAGAGCTATTGCGCGAACATTCGTTGCGTGCGGATTTACGCGAGTTACTGCAAGTCACGTCGGACTTGCAGCGATTGACGACGCGAGTTTCGACCGCCCGTGCGACACCGAAAGATCTGGCGGCCATTGCGAAGACGTTGAAACTACTACCGAAATTCAAGGCGAAGCTGAGCGGGCGGCGGGCGGCACTCCTCCGCGATTTTGAAGAACGGCTCGAACTCTGCCCGGACCTCCGCGAGTTGCTCGAACGCGCACTGACCGACGACCCGCCGTACCTGCCGAAAGAGGGCGGGATCATCCGCGAAGGGTACAACGCGGAACTCGACCAACTGCGGTTATTGTCGCGGGACGGCAAGAGTTGGATCGCGCGGTATCAGGCATCGGAGATCACGCGCACCGGCATCAACAGCCTGAAAGTCGCCTACACGCAGGTCATCGGGTATTACATCGAAATCACGAACGCGAACGAGACTCGCGTACCCGCAAACTACCTGCACGAACGCACGTTGAAGAACGCGAAACGGTATGTGACGCCGGAATTAAAGGAGTACGAAGAGAAGGTGCTCTCGGCGGAGGACAAGAGTAAAGCCCTCGAATTCGAGCTGTTCCTGCAACTCCGCGACCGCATCGCCATCGAGACGCACCGCTTGCAAGCGACGGCCGATACACTCGCGGCGCTCGACTTCCTCTCCGGATTAGCCGAACTGGCGGCATCGCGAAACTACATCCGGCCGACGATCGTCAACGAGCCGGTGATGGCGATTCGCGAAGGTCGCCACCCCGTGCTCGATCAGCTTTTGCCCCCCGGCACGTTCGTCCCCAACGATGTCACGTTCAGCGTCAGTGACGGCATGTTTTGGCTGATTACGGGGCCGAACATGTCTGGCAAATCGACGTTCATTCGCCAAGTTGCCATCCTGACATTGCTCGCGCACATCGGCAGTTTCGTACCCGCGAAATCGGCAACGATCGGCATCACGGATCGCATCTTCACCCGCGTCGGCGCGAGCGATGAACTGAGCCGCGGGCAATCGACGTTCATGGTGGAGATGACCGAAGCGGCGAACATTCTGAATAATTCGACACCGCAAAGCCTCGTGATCCTCGACGAAATCGGCCGCGGAACGAGCACGTACGATGGCGTTTCGTTGGCTTGGGCGATGACGGAATACCTACATTCGGTGGTCGGCTGCCGCGCGTTGTTCGCGACGCACTATCACGAACTCGCGAAACTCGCCGAGACATTGCCGCAGTTACGCAACTACAACGTGGAGGTACGCGAACTCGAAAACGATGTCGTGTTCCTGCATAAAATCTCACCGGGTAACGCGGGCAAGAGTTACGGCATCCACGTGGCACGCTTGGCGGGGGTTCCATCGCCCGTGTTGCAGCGTGCCGAGGAAGTGCTGGCGAACCTCGAGATGCGACCGCCGAAAACGCCCGCGAAAACGGCAACGCCACGACCGCGAAAAGTGGTGCCGATACAAGAAGTCGCACCGCCGGAACTCGCGAAAAAGAAGATCAAGGAACCCGGCCCGAATCTGTTTGAATAATACTTGAGGAACGCAACCGATGAACGTCGCCCTGCCGAAATTCTGCGAGCCGAGCGTCATCCACGACATCAAGTGGATACCGCTGAAATTCTTCAACGACGCCCGCGGTTGGCTCGTCGAACTGTTTCGCAACGACCTCATTGACCCGAATTTCCACCCGGTGATGGCGTACATTTCGCAGACGAAACCGGGCGTCAGTCGCGGGCCGCACGAGCATATCGACCAAGCCGATTATTTTTGCTTCTTCGGCCCCTCGACGTTTCGCGTCTACCTGTGGGATGCCCGCAAAGAGTCCCCGACGTTCGGTGCAAAAGAAGTCAAAGAGGTGGGCGAAAACCTGCCCTTCGCATTGATCGTGCCCGCAGGTGTCGTTCACGCTTACAAGAACGTCGGCGACAAAGATGGCCTCGTTTTTAATGGCGCAAACCGCCTCTACGCCGGCTGGCTGAAGCAAGACCCCGTCGACGAACTTCGCCACGAAAAAGACCCGAACACGCCGTATACTCTGGATTGAAACGACAAATCGGCGTGGCAGGTGCCACGCCGATTGCGTTTCGATGACAAAGTGATGTCAGTTTACTTTGCCACGCCGCCGACGGGCTGAATGGCCTGTTGGAGGCGGAGCGCGTCTTCGGCTTTTTCCTTTGCCGATTGCTCGAACTTCCAGAGTGTCGGCGGGCCGTTGAGCAGGATTTGTGGCGTGGCGGCGAGGTTCAGTTTCGCGAACTGCTTCGGGATTTCTTGTGCGAGTTTGATGTCGAACATCTCGCGTTCGAGGCGATCTTTGACGTTCTCGAACTTCACCGTCGCATCGGCGGGGAGCTTCTTCAGCAACTTCATGACCATGAAACCCTGTTGCGTTTCAAAGATCTGGCTGACTTCGCCTTCGTTGAGTGCGTAAGCAATCGTCTCGACTTGCTTATCCTTTTCGTCGCCGACGATGTGCTTCGCGATCGGTTTGATTTCGCCTGCGGTCGCCGCCAGCGATGCGTTCGCCTGACCTCGTGCGACGCGGTCGAACTCGGCGGCATCGTTGCGGATCGTGCCCCAGACTTTGTAGACATTCTTGAGACCGTCGCCCGTTGGCCAGATGATGATTTTCACCGCACGCTTCTCGCCGTATTCGCGCTCGAACGCCTTCGAGAGGTCTTCCGGATTCACCTTCACATTTTCGCGGCACATCTTTGTCAGCAGCAAGCGCGGGCGGATCACGTCTTCCATCCACTCGTAAAGCGACTTGCCGTAACGCGGCAGCACGACGTTCACAAAGTCCTTTTTCTGGATCGGCGGGTTCGAGATTTTCAGGTCGTCCGCGAACGCGATTTCCATCTCTTGCGTCGTGACAGTGATTTTGGCTTCGCGCGCCGCTTCTTCGATAATCATCTTGTTTACGAGCAATTCGACCTTCTCGTACCCGCCGCGTGCGATCAGAAACTCGGCGAGTTCGGCGCGGGTGACGACGCGATTTTTATTGATGTACGCGACAGCGCGTGTACCATAATCCTTACTGGCCGGATCGACGTTCGTCGGCTCGGGTGCGGTCGCAGGCAGTGCCCCAGGAACTTGTGTGACGGCGCGATTCGCCATTGTGCCGATGGCGAGCGTACCGATTGCTAGGACCATGAGGCTCGAGAACCAACGCCGACGCGGTGCCGTATCCGGTTTCATGGGAATCCCTCTGGAGAAATCCGTTCAAGTCTGTGACCGCATATACCGACAGGGTATCGGCGTTGCAAGCGGAACTGCGTGGGGGAAGTCGAATGCCGTGGGTTTTGGGAATCGATGAAGCCGGCTACGGGCCGAACCTCGGGCCGCTCGTGCAAGCATCGGTGGCGATGCAACTGCCGGACGACGACAGCGCGGGCTGGGTGACGCTGCACGATCGCATTCGCAAAGTCGGCGAACCCGAGGACGATCGCATCCTCGTCGACGATTCGAAGAAAGTGTATTCGGGGCCGAACGGCTTCGAGAAACTCGAACGCAGCATCCTCGCGTTGGCGTCCGCACCGTTCGTACATACCGCAACTGTCAGGGTGGTGTCACCCGTCGATTTTAATCGCGAAGTCGATGCGAGCGGCTCGAAGGCAACCGTGCTGGCACGTGGCTTGATCGAGTTGTTGCAAGTCGCCGACGCGATCTTGCCGCACGGCGAACGCATGGTCGCGATGTGCGACAAACAAGGCGGTCGCGCGTTCTACGGCGCGATGCTGCAAGCGGCGTTTCCCGATAGCTGGATCGTCACGATGAAGGAAGGGGCCGCAGAAAGCCGGTACCGGATTGCCGCCCATTCGCGCGAGATTGAAGTCGCGTTTCGGCCACGCGCCGATGGCGATTCCGCATGCGTCGCGATGGCCTCGATGATCTGCAAATCCACGCGAGAACTGGCGATGGCGCAGTTCAACACCTACTGGGCGAAGCTCGTTCCGGGTATCGCTCCCACGGCCGGTTATCCCGTCGATGCGAAGCGATTCTTCGCTCAGATTCAAGCGAAAATGCAAGAACTGCACATTCCGCTCGATACCGTCTGGCGGAAGAAGTAATCATCGCCCCTTGCGGCGGATGTTCGGAAGGCGGTTCGATTCTTTTACGGGCATGCTTTCGAGACGGAAATCGAGCATTCGCTTCAGGAGATCGACTCGCACGACTTCGACGCGCACGCGGTCGCCGAGGCGGAAACGGCGTTTGCTGCGGCCGCCGAACAAGGCGCGAGCGTCTTCTTCGTAATGATAAAAATCGTCGGTCAGGCTCGATATGTGGACGAGGCCCTCGGCGGGGAACTTCTCGGCTTGTGCGAAGAAGCCGTAATCGGCGACGCCGGTAATCACCGCGTCGAGCTTCTCGCCGATCCGCGTGCTCATGTATTGCAGCAATTTCAGCTTCACCAATTCGCGTTCGGCCGTCTCCGCACGTCGCTCCATTCGCGAGCAATGGTCGCCCAGAATTTTCAGTTCGGCTTCCTCGGCGGTTGCCTTCCCCGTGCGAATCCAGCGATCGAGCAAACGGTGAACGACAAGGTCCGGGTAACGGCGAATCGGCGACGTGAAATGGCAATAATCCTGACTGGCGAGCGCGTAGTGTTCGTCGCGGATCGGCGAGTAGGTCGCTTGTTTTAAGCTTCGCAGCAAGGCGTAATGGATCGCCGCGCGTTCGGGCTTGTCCAGCGTTTGCCGTAAGACTCGTTGAATCTCGTAGCGGTCCTCGGCGCGTTTCATCGGGTAGCCGAGTAGCCCGGCGAACTGTGCGAACTGTTCGAGTTTTTCTTCCTTCGGTGCCGGGTGAACGCGACGCAAGAACGGCACATTCAATCGGCTAAAATGCTCGGCCACGGCTTCGTTTGCCGTCAGCATGAACTCCTCGACGAGCTTGTGGCTCTCGTCTTGATTCGCGAAATGTGCCCCGTTCACGCGGCCATCGCTGTCGTATTCGAGTACCGCTTCGGGCATACTCAGTTCGAGCACGCCGCGCTTCTGCCGCTTCTTGCGAAGCAGCCCCGCAAGGTCGCGCATCCGCTTCAACGATTGCAACACTTCCGCGTCGTATGGTGCCGCACCTTCTGCCTGCGGGGTGCCGTCGAAGATCGCCTGGACTTCCTCGTAATGGAAGCGTTTCTTGTTGCGAATCGCCCCGTTGAAGAACGAGACATCGGCCTTCTGAAGCGCCGCCGTAAACTCGATGCGGACGGACTTCACGTATCGCAGTTTATCTTGTTGCAGGCTCGCCAACCCGTTCGAGATCAGTTCCGGGAACATCGGAATGACCTTCTGCGGAAGGTAAATGCTCGTCGCTCGCTTCTTTGCCTCGGTGTCCAGTGGTCCACCGATCGGGGCGAAGTGCGCGACATCTGCGATGTGGACGGTCAGGATCCAGTGCTTCGTTTTGGGGTCGATGACTACGCTGATGGCGTCGTCGAAATCGCGTGCGTCTTTCGGGTCGATGGTGATGACGCAATCGCTGGTGAAGTCGGTACGTCCATCGGCGACTTCGCGGAAACGGTCGGCCTGCGAGTGCGCTTCTTCGATCGCTTCCTTCGGGAATTCTTCGGGCAAACCGAAGCCGCGAATGATCGTGAGCAAGTCGACGCCCGGCTTGCCGAGTGGGCCGAGAACTTCGACGATTGCCCCTTCGCCGCGCTCGTCGAGCGTGGGGAAGCGGATCATGTCGATGACGACTTTATCTTGCGACTTCGCGCCCTTGGCTCCGGGGTCGCCGACGGCGATACTGTGTGCGAAGAGGTTACTATCGACGATGACAAACGCTTGGCCGTCGCGCTCGAAGTAGGTGCCGACGAAGCTGCGTGTGGCGCGCGTGATGACGCGAACGACTTCCCCCGCGGCATCGTGATTCTGCGTCGCGCGCCGCGTGATGCGGATCAGTACTTCGTCGCCGCTCGATGCGTCGCGTTCCTTGCCTTCGCGAATGAACACGTCGGGAACGGGGGCCGCTTCGGTGGCGCTCGGCCGCACGAAACCGTGTCCGCTGTTCGTGCGTTTGTAAATGCCAACGAGGCTGCTGAACTGATCGGCCGCGCGAAGAACGTTGTTCTTCCCGAGGTCGATTCGGCCCTCTTGAATCAGCGATTTCAGCGTTTTGCGAAACTGCGGGTAGTCGTCTTCAACGACGCCGAGTTTCTTGGCGAGTGGCTTGGGCTTGAGCGGTTGGTAACCCCGCTCGGAAAGGATACTGAGAATCCGTGACGTCCAGTCGGTCATAATTTCTCCCCGCACGCGGCGGGGCTTCGTAGGGGTTCCGTCAATCGAACGACTCGCGGACTTCACCGAACATGTCGCCATTCTCGCCGCCCTTATAGATGCGGCGTTGCAGGTTGTGGTTGTACGGGGTCCAGGCGGTCGGATTGTTGCGGTCTTCTTTCAAGTCGCGAAGCACCATATGCATTCGCGTGTCGAGCATGTCGATTTGGTTGAGGAGCATCGCTTCGGGCGTCATCGGCACTTTCGGGCTGCCGTATTCGAGCGTACCGTGATGGCTGAGAATCATATGCTTCAACCGAATGACGAGTTCGCGGGGAAAAGGTTCGCCTGTGAGTTCCGGAACTTTCGCAATCTGCTCGGTAAGCATCTCGACGCCCATCGAGATGTGGCCGAGAAGCTGGCCTTCGTCGGTGTAGCCGAAGCTGCGTGCGTAGCTCAACTCGCGAACCTTGCCCGCATCGTGCAGGAACACGCCCATTAATAGCGTGTCGCGGTCGATGCCGGGATAAAACGGCAACAACCGTTCGGCAATGTCCATCATCGTGACGGTATGTTCGAGCAGGCCACCGATGTACGCATGGTGGAGCTTCACGCCGGCCGGGCACGCCACGAAGTTACGGAAATAATTGTCGTCCATCAGGAAACATTCGGCGAGCGCCCGCAAGTGCGGGTTGCCGAGTTTCATCAAGTAACCGCGTAGCCGTTCGATCAGCTTGCCGACGTCTTGCTCGGTGTGCGGCATAAAATCCGCGAGGTCGATCTTCTCTTCTTCCGCACGCTCGACGTGGTTCAGAATGACTTGCAGCGAACCTTGGAAAAGCTGCACTTTCGCGTCGATCTGCACGAAGTCGCCGTTCTCGAAGGAACGGAAGACGGTGTCGCCTGCGTTCCACATCCGTGCGGAGATGCCGCCGGTGCGGTCGCGGATTTCGATCTGCACGTATAGGTTGCCGTTGCGGTTAGATCGAAGTTGCTTGTCGCTGACGAGGTAAACCTCGTCGATCGAATCGCCATCGCGCATCTGCTCGACGTATCGCCGACTCATGCCGTCCTGCTTTCATTGCAAAATCAAATGAGAGTATGTCTCTTCAAATCTTACGAATTGCGATCGCCCGTGGACGCCATCGCGCTTAGCCTTTTCGCAGGGCTTCCTTGTGGATGGCTCGCGCCTTGGGTGCCCACGGTTGCGGGCCGACGCGGAGGCCGTCGTTGCGGACGAACGGTTTGCACATCGAACGAATACCCTGCACCGTCCAGTTCGGTAACGCCGTGACGGCCCAATAGAGTGCCGCCTTCGAGTGAAAGCCGCTTTCTCGCAACAGTTGCCCGTAACGAAGATGGGCCTCGCGATAATCTTTGCGGTCGTAGGCGAGGTAAGCGTAGTAAAACTGCTCTTCGCAAAGTGCCTTCCGCAACAGGCGTTTTTCTTCGACGCCGAGGTTCGGCACGCTGGCAAGGTGCGAACGTCGCGTCTCGCAGAACTCGTTCGCCATGCGGTCGACGCCCGTAGTCATTTGCGAGGGATGTTGCAAGTAGATCGCGAGCATTTCGGGCAGGTACGCGAAGACATGCGAGGCCGCGAGCCGCAGGTAGAGTTCCCAGTCGCCGGCGGCGTTGAGCTTTGGCTGGAACAACCCGGCCGCGATGAGCAAATCGCGGCGCTGGAACACCGCCCCCGTGAACACGAGGTTGCGGCGGATGAGCAACCGGTGGAATGCGGCCCGTTCGAAGATGCGGAAACCGTCGCGGGGCGTGTGCGCGAGTTGCTTGAACTCCTCGCGACCCGCCCATTCGTCCCATGCCGAGAAACCTTCGATGTCGTTGCCGACTTTCGCGTTGGCGAAAGCGATCCCGACTTCGGTGTGCGTATCGAGGAACGCGAGCATCTTCGGGGCCACGCCCGGCAGCCAGAGATCGTCCGAATCGAGATACGCGACGTAAGTACCGGTGGCGGCCCGAATTCCCGTATTGCGTGCGGTCGATAAACCTTGATTGGTTTGGTAGATGTAGCGAATGTCGGGGCCGCCGAGTTGATCGATCACGGACTTGGTATCGTCGGTCGAGCCGTCATCGACGACGACGATTTCGAGGTCCGATGGCGACACTCCCGAAGCGCGAAGCGATGCTAGGCACCCCGGAAGGAACGACGCACGATTGTAGGTGCAGACGATCACGCTCAACCGTGGCATCGATGGGTTACCTGTAATCTCAATAGTCTTGGGCTACGAATCCGCCGTATCACTTCAAACAATAGAATATATCTTGCGCGGACTTAGGCTATTTCCAATTTGGAGTATACTCGATTTCCACGTTCGACCGACGCGAACCCGATTTCATCGGTGGTTTTACGGTAAATTCACACTGCAAAATCGCAAGTAGTTGGAGTACGAGGAATTCGACGATTGCCGCGAACCGAGGCGATTAAACCGTGCGGAATTTACCGATACCCATCGCGGATCGGGTAAAACACGTCGAGCGCTTGCGAAGCCTCGGCGTTCGCGACAACTTTGTGACGCAAATTGGCCGGAATGAAGTACAAATCGCCCGCCCGCAGCACTTGCTCTTCGTCGCCGATGAAAAATGTCGCCTCACCGAGCACCATCATACCCATTTGCTCGTTTGGATGGCTGTGCCAATCGACGACTCCGAATGCAGGGATATCCACGACCGATAGCTGGATATGCTCGCCGGCATACGTGCGAATCGGCACGTTGCCAAACACGACATGCGAACCGCATTCACTGGCGGCGGGAAAATATCGGCTCATCGTTTGGCTCGCTCAGAATCGGGTAACTACGAGACGATTTTCGCACAAATTCACTGTGGCGCGAATCGTCGATTGCAAAAAGGTCACAATTCTCAATACTGGGCGCGAAATCGGTCGCTTCCTATACGATTCGCACTCCCAATTGGACGCATTGGCAGTCGTGAACTAACCTTCGGCGTGGAAAACTCTTCGGGCGCATCAGAATGCGTTCGGTGCGAACAGAATTTTCCGCCCAATCGCCCACTTAGACCCTCACGGTACGTCCAATGATTGGGTTACGCGAACCAGGCGACGAAGCGATTCCTGGCTACACGCTCGTTTGCCCGCTCGGTAGCGGTGGCTTCGGCGAAGTCTGGAAGTGCATCGCGCCCGGTGGCCTGAACAAGGCGATCAAGTTCGTCTTCGGCAACCTCAATTCGCTCGATGGCGACGAAGTGAAGGCCGAGCAAGAGTTCAAAGCGCTCGAACGGGTCAAAGCCGTACGACATCCGTTCGTGCTATCGATGGACCGCATCGAAGTCGTCGGTGGCGAGCTTCTCATCGTGATGGAATTGGCGGATCGTAGCCTCCACGATTGTTTCGTCGAATATCAGGAACAGGGCCGCGTCGGGATCCCGCGCGACATCTTGCTCGGGTTCCTCGCGGACGCGGCCGAGGGGCTGGATCACCTCATCGATCGGTACAACCTTCAACACTTGGACGTGAAGCCGAAGAATCTGTTCTTGATCTGCGACCGCGTCAAGGTGGCGGACTTCGGCCTCGTCAAACACTTGGAGCGTCAAAGTTCGGCAGGGCTGATGGGCGGCGTCACGCCGGTCTACGCGGCCCCGGAAACCTTCACGAACAAGATCTCCAAGCAGTCCGACCAATATAGCCTCGCGATTGTCTACGTCGAATTGCTGACGGGTCGCAAGCCATTCAACGGCAAAAACATTCGGCAACTCGCGCTGCAACACATGACCGAGCCGCCGGACCTGAGCATGTTGCCGCCCGCGGATCGTGCGGCGGTGGCGCGAGCACTGTCGAAGAACCCCGAAGATCGCTTCCCGAGTTGTGCGGTGTTCATTCGCACACTCCAGGGGCTATCGACACCACTGCCGACGACTGCCGTGCCGACGCTGTCGACGGCATTGCCCGATAGCTTACAAGATAAAAAACTCGGCAAGACACCATCGCCACGGCGCGCACCGGAGTTGACCGAATCCAACATCTCGAACACCGTTTCGCGTATCGAAGCCGGCGTGCTGCGCCCGGCGATCCTGATCGGCGTCGGTAGCTTTGGCCGACGGGCACTCCAGCAGATTCGCTGCCGCCTCCTCGATCGCGTCGGCGATTTACAGCAGGTGCCGAGCTTCCGATACGTGTACGTCGATATCGATCAGGACACCGTCGAGAAAGTCGATAGCGATGGCTCCGATGCGGCACTGCAACCGGAACACGTGTTGCACCTGCCGCTGCAACCGGTGACGGGTTACCGCCGTAAGCAACTCGATCAAATTCTAGAATGGATGCCACGCGAAGTTCTTTATTCGGTGCCGCGTTCGCTCTCGGCGGACGGTTCGCGGGCACTCGGGCGGCTCGCGTTTTTCGACCATTATTTGAAAGTTGCCGCACGGCTGAAGAACGACATTCAGACGGCGATCCACCCCGAAGCGATCAAACTCTCGGCGGACCAAACGGGGTTAATGCCCCGTGCGAAGGTGCCGAGTATTTACGTGTTTGCGAGCGCGACCGGCGGAACGGGTGGGATGCTCCTCGACCTCGGCCACACGATCCGTCGGGTGCTGGCCAAGTTCCATATGGCCGACGCCGACGTTGCGGCATTCGTCTATTGTGGCTCGCCGGACGACCCGAATTCGCCGCCGGGCGAACTGGCGAATGTGTTCGCGACGCTGACAGAACTGAACCATTACGCCGACCCCGATGTGACGTTCTCCGCGCGGTATGGCGGCCTCGATGGTCCGAAGTTGGAATCGAACGGCTTGCCATTCACGGCCACATACTTGCTACCGATGGCACAACGCACGCCGGAGGCGTTCCGCGATTGTATTTCGCACTTGTCGGGTTACGTCGCACACGAACTGACGACGCCGCTCGGGACGGGACTCGAAGAGATTCGACGTCGGCCGGCACTCCAAGGGCGAACGCCGTTTCGCGGCTTCGGCACGTTCGGCGTTTGGTTTCCGCGCGGCCTGTTGTTGCGATCCGGTGCCCGCCAGCTTTGTTTGGACCTGCTCAAAAGCTGGCACGATGCACCGTATAAAACCGTCCCGGAAGAAGCCGAAGCGATTACGCAACACGTACTCACCGATCCGAGGCTCACACCAGACCACGTTCAGCAATTCATCATCGACGAATGTGCGCGCGGGCCGGATGGCGGGCCACTCGAATCGATCGGGAAATGGTTCGTGTCGGGAACCGAGCAAATCGAGTCCGCACACCGTCGCGGCGAAGGGGCGAACTGGGCCACCGCGTTCTGGGATCAAGCCAAAGATATGCTCGGCGGCGAACCGACGGCCGAAGGCGATAGTCCCTATCGACGCGGTCGCCTCAGTCGGTCACTCGATCACGGTTTGAAAAATTCGCTGTCGGCGTGGGGCAACGAACTCACCGAGTTGCTGCGTCCGATCGAAGATATGAACGGACCGCGGTTTCTGGCGATGGAACACACCCTGCGACGCCTCGGCGAAGCATTCGAGAAGGCCGCGACTGCACAAGAACAACTTGCCCCAAAGTACGCCGACACGCGACAGTCGTGTATCTCAGCCGTTCATGCCGCGCTCGAAGAATGTGCGAAACCGTCTGCCGGTTTCGGGCTGTTCGGCAGTCGTTCGGCACGCTCCTTGCGAGTATTTGCGAACAAAGTCAAGCCGTTCATCGATGCTCGAATCGCCGAAGATTTAGCAGGAGTGACGGCGACGTTCTATCGCCGCATGTGTTCCCGAATGGACGATCGCATTCGCGATCTGTTCATCGCCAAAGAGAACCTCGGCAAACTCATCGCGAAGTTGACCGTGCCAATCGTGAAACCGGGTAGCCGATTCGGTGCGTCGCGTAATGCTGCGACATCGCCCGATGAGACCGACGAAGCCATCCAGTCGACGTTGCAACTGTCGAACACAATTCGCGTCGTGTTGCCAAACGGCGATAACAACCTCGATCGCGCCGCTGCCGACCTGCTGTTGAAATTGAATGCGGACGACCTACAGCAGATGCACGAGATTCTCGATAAGTTGGTGATTCAACCGCGTGGCGGCCTCGTGAACATCTGCAAAATTCAGAGCGATTTGAGCCGCGCACTCAGCACGCCGATGATCGAACAAGCGACGGCGTTCCTATCCAACCGCATCCCGCACCAGGACGTGACCGAAGTCGAAATGTCGAGCCAGGAAGCCAAATCGGGCGGGTTGGCGAAACGCATCGGCAGCTATCTGAGACTAGCAGCGCCGCAAGCACCCGGCCCCGCCGAGGAAGAGAAAACCTACGTCCTCGTACCATCCACGCCGAGCGGATATGCGTATGCAAAGGAAGTGAAAGCCGTTTCCCCGAAAGCGATCATGGTCACCGTACAAGGGCACGGCACCGACTTAATGTTCTGTCGCGAACAAGGTTATTTACGCCCTGTCGACTTAATGAAACTGATCGAGCCGTGCCTCGACGCTTACGTCGAATCGACGGAAGCACCCGAGCGTTCCCCACACTGTCGGTTCGACGTCACCGAGTGGGTGCCACTGATTAACTAAGGAACTGTCTGAAATTAACTTCCCGGTTTCATAGGTATGGCACGATAGTTCCACGCGGGTAGTTCATCGTCGAAGACGATCCGCATCGACTTTT